>JANNDL010000225.1:0-25564 GCA_031387665.1 Chamaesiphon sp. OTE_75_metabat_95
GGCTGCTATCGCACCAGTGAGGCTTCGGTCTTGGCTGTCAGAACACATATCTAGCATAATCGCTTGTGAGTGTCCTAGAGCAGTTTCTTTCATCCTTTAAACGACGTAAAATGTCGGCTTAGTTGCTCGGAACGAGAATCGAGAGCAATAAGGGAGTTATTTTCTCGGTTGGGTCGAGAGCGGAAGGCTTTGTTGAAAAAATTCTCTGAAAATTTTCAGTAGGATTGTGTCAAACGAACTGAGACACGAAGCCTGAGATTTATTGGATTAGGTTTTGCGTAATGTCAAGAATTCAAAAAATCATCCAGTTCGGCTAACAGAGCTAAATCATCTTTCCATGCTTTGACTTTGCCGCCTTGATAAACTTTAGCAATGAAGGGTGCGGGGTTTTCATAGATGAATTTTTTCATTTCGGGGATAGCTTTGAGAAAAATATCGGCCATGTCTGTTCCTGACAAGCTTTGAGAGGCTAGAGTAAACATTCTCACGCGGGCATCTGCGACTGATAGGCGTTCGATCCGGTTTTTACCGATTCTGGCATCTTTGGTTAAAATCACCCATCCTCTTGCCCCGATTTCGGGAATCCAATCGATATCTGGAGCGTTTTTTGCTAAAGTGGTCATCATGAATTTCAACAGTAAGACCAGCCCCTAGGAGAGCTTCCACGATTAGTTTATTGCCAAGGCAGCGATTACCTACGGTACAGCAAAGCTGAACGATAAAAAAGGTGATGGACTCAAATTCAGTCATGCAGCAATCGGTGATAGCTCACAACGAATTGCTTCTTCGATCGATAGTCTGTCACATTCATAGTCTGCGGCTAGTTCGTCGATCGAATCTCCGGCTGAGTAGCGTTCTTTGAGGATGCTGGTAGCGATGCCCGTACCATCGATCGTCAGGCGACCAAAGGCAATGCGGGGATCGACGACGACAATGCGGGGATTATTTTCTTCATGAGAACGAGTGAAGGGATATAGTTTAATCGCTAATCCCTGGTCATCGGCTTCGATTCTCTGGATGTGGGTATGAATCGCTAGTTCTAATTGGTGACGCTCGGCTTGGCTAGCTTGGATTAAGGCACCATAGTGTTCGACAAATAGATCGATGCCATCGGTGCTGAATTGTTGAGTGGCAAGGGGATGAGCGACTTTCAATTCTGCATCGATAAAATCTAGGGCAGTTCTGACTTTATGTAGTTGAATCTTGTGATGCTGGCGAATAGCCCGCAGGACATGGATTTCAACGAGATTGGTGAAGGATAGCAGGTAGGGTTTGGCTGGGGAGATTTCGATCAGAGGCGCGAAGAAGTTGGAGCCGCTTTTGACAGTGTAGCGATGTCCGATTGTCCAGGAGCGAATGGTACTAGCCGGAATTCGTAAATACCTTGCAGTGTCTTGGATCGAGTAGATCGGGATGTGTCGGGAATCGATTTTGCTGTAAAGGGTGCTCATGTAATTATCTCTCTTGAAAAGGTGCTCCACTTGGGGAAACCCCAAGACCGCACTTTCCGCTGCTGCTAAAACGATTCTGGCGATCGAGTTAGCAAAAACTGCTGCTTGATCGATCTCGCTACTCTCCTTTACTTGCTTGCTTCTATTTTAACTGACTGAAGGCTGATACCGATCTATCACATCTAACTCTCAGGCGTTGGTAATTCAGAGGATCTGGATCTGTTTGGGGGTTGGGTGATAGAGCCGGAATGAAGATTTAGTTAGCGTGTTTTGGTAACTGTGCAGATTGGTCTCGCAGATCCACTAGTAGACTTTCAGGCGATCTATTTTCTAGAAAGGCAACTAAATTTACTGCTTCTGATAAACGCCGCAGGGCATCGCCAAAGCTATCATTTTGGGGCAAGGTTAAGATAATCGGATTGCCCAGATCGTCATTAATTCCTTGAAAGATCGTTACCCGTTGGTTTTGATTTGGCACCTTCTTCCAGCCACGATCGATTAGATAAGTTGCCATATCATTTACTGATAATTTGGCTTCTTTGAGTAATTGAGGACTGATTTCTAACATATCCATTCTCCGCTAATCATATACTCACGGGCAGATGTCATTAACATCAACAGTGATTCTGGACAAAATTCTTGCTTTCTAGAAATCCGAATTCGCACGGATTGCTTATTTTGACTGAGTTCGCCCTGTAGATAATCCCAATAACAAGCACCTCCGAGAAATAGTCCTGCTTCGGCAGTTGTTAGCCATTGCGCTGCATCTGAAGGTAAAGCTTTGAGAATGAGAATGCAAGGTGTAGCATCAGTGCTGAGACGACGTTGGACTAGATCGTTGTAAGTTTTCACTTCTAGATCGTAAACGATATATTCTGATTCGAGGGTGTAATTGGTTGAGGATTTAAGCTGAAAATCGAGGGCATACCCACTGGTAAATCGTCGATTACCGATCGTAGAAATTTGCCGAAAGGTGCCGTCAATGCCAAAGTCTTTGTCGAAGTTGGAAATGCTGACTCCAGCTCTGGCGGCGACGGCTTGAACATGAGCGACGCTGAGAAGTTCTTGAATGATCTGTTGCGGAAACATTTTACAGCGATCGAATGCCGATCTTAGTTTAGCTCACACTTACTCTAAAAATCGATCGATTGCAGCCAGAATCGCGGCGGCTAGATTTTCACTATCTGGGCTGAGAGCATCGGGAATGGCGGCGTTGGTAATCCAGATAATCTGGATCTGTCTGGGGTGGTGGAGTTTGGTGATTTCTTGGATGAGGGTTGTTGTGGGGGTGGGGTGGTAGAGGATGAGGGCGATGTGGGGTTTGAGGTTGAGGAGATCGGGTTTGAGTTGGGGGATGTTTTGGATTTGGGGGATGGGTTGGGTGTTGAGGTGGTACTGGATGCGGTTGCTGAGTTCTTGGGCGAGTTCGGGGGTGATGTCGAGGATGATGGTGTTGGGGTGGTTGAGTTATTGGTGGAGAATTTAAGTAATGTCTGATACGATTAACTCCCCGATCTGCTTAGAACGTCAAAATAAAATGAAAGAAATTTCAATCTAATAATTAAAAATTTAGATTTTATAAATATTTGAAATTAATATTTTGTACAAGCTATAAATTTCATTTACTACGACATAAATTAATCCTGGTAGAAACATCGAAGTAGTAATATCTTTTCGATTAAAGGTAGCATAAAAATCGGAATACGAGATTATTGTAGTGCAGTGCTGAACGATTGACAAGTAATAACGTATTTTTTTAAATCTAAAATTTGCAAATTGAAGAAAAAAATCTTTCTTGAGTTGATAAATAGCGAAAGGCATTGTTGACTTAGTCAAGATTCGTCTTAATGCTCTTACTACATTTGAAGCCTCAATCTTGTTCTGATGCCCTAACAATTTAATCATTGCTGTGATTACTTCTGAATTCCCTACACCAATATTCCCTAATGCGATAAATACAGAATAACGGTGCAAATCATTTAAATTTGGATGTTTCAAGAGTTGAAGTAGTATCTTAATCGCTGCTGGGTTTCCGCCGCCAACCTGACCTAATGCTCTTGCTACATCACGGAAGAGCTGATCGTCCAACTCTGTCTGATTTAATAGTTGGATCAGTTTATCAATCGCTGCTGGATTACCCTGGTCAATTAGTCCTAATACCGCTGCCACATCACAGTACAGCCGATCGTCTAAGTCTGGCTGTTTCAAAAGTTGGCTTAAAGTCTCAATTGTGCCCGCATCCCCTATACCAATTTGAACCAATATCTCTATAACATCGGACGTGTTTGATTGTCCTAAAAGTGTAATCAAAGCTGCAATCGCCTCTTTATTGCCAATATCGATTCGCATCATTGTTTTTGTAATATCATTGCGGAGCCAAGCATCCAAGCCTGGGTAGCCCAAGAGTTGGATCGAGGACAAAATCTCTTCCGTTCCCAAATCGATACTGATCCTCCATAACATATCTCTCACATTGAATTGGATCTCATCATTCAAATCAGACCGATCCAACTCTTGGAGCAGAGAATCAATTTCTTCTATAGTCCTCACACCGCTCTGATATAGTGTATTAACGATATAAGATCGAAACCAATTGTCCACATCTGGATGTCCTAACAATTGAACCAACGCCATAATTGCTTCTTTATTACCTACTCCGATTCGCCCCAACAAATTTCCCACACTACTGAGAAAGTGGAATCCAAACTGCGGATGTGGCTGTTCTAAACGTTCAATCAGAGCCATAATAACCTCTCGATCTCCCACTTCAACAATTTGCTCTAATACTTCTGTCACATCATCATCCAAATCTAAATTTCGGAAAAGTTTAACAATAGCAGTAATAGCATACGATCTATCAATAAAAGGTATTGTTTCTTTCGCCAAGTTTTCGATGTAATACGAGAAATTTTCCCACTTATTTTTCCTTGTATTAAAATAGCCAAAAGCCCATTCCACAATCTTTTCTGCAATATTTATATGCAGTGAGGATTTCATTTCTTGGCTAAAAATAGCTGCCATACAATAGGCACGGTAATAGTAAAATTGGCCAATCTGCTCCTTGAAATTAGTAAGATTATTAATGAATTCTTCCTTTAGCTCGTCACTCAATTCATTTTTACTTCTGCCAACCCATAGCAAGATTACCTGTCGCCATTCCTGCTCGAATACCCGATAAGTCTGATCTTGTTCATCCCGACAAGGAACGGGTCGATCGATATGTGCCCTTGGTAAAAAATAATCCCAATCATCGATCGCACAAGCGGCAAAATATTCCTGAAACGTCGGATGGAAAAAAGCATATACCGCCTTCCCCGACTCATCCTCACCAACACAATTCAACCAACCCAAATCCTTTAGAGCCTTGCGATGTTCGAGATCGAGTACCCGTGTTTGCAACTCCTCTTCCGTAAATCGAAACCGCAGCGATGGTTTATTGATACCGTATTTCGCCAATTGCCCCATCACCCGATCTAGTGCCGACTGTAATTCTACCGCATCAGTAACCTTACTCCATCGGTACGTATAGTTGACAAATCGCTCGTACAACCCAGCTTGAGTGTCTGGTAAACCCTGCTCTCGCAGCCAAATATTACACAGCAAAGTTAATCGCAGGGGATTTTGAGCTAAATCCTTAATTCGCTCCTTTCCTGGCTCATCTAGAGCTAATCTTAACTTCTTACCCGCTGCTGGATCGTCACCAAACCATTTCAGGATAAATGCGTCAACTTCATCCCCCGCAGGACTAGCATACTGAAAATCCAAAGTGCGAAAGATCTTAAAATTCTGATTGAGTTCATTCCGCTCGCTCCCATCCCAAAGATTCAATCGACAGGTGACAACAGATTTAATCGGTTTTGCCCATTTGCTCCGTAATAGATACTCTTCGATCTTTTTTAGACCATTGCCACCAATCTCATCCGCCCCATCCAGCAACAAGTATAATTTTCCAGCTTGGCGTGCAGATTTCAACGAGGCTAAATAGGCGGGTTTGTCGTCTTTCTCGCATACCTGTGCTAACCACGATTCTTCGACGTACTCTTCCAAAGATCGATCGCCTAATCCTGCCAAAGGAATCCAGGCAACGATCATCGGTGTTTCAGAATTTTGAACTAATAATGATTCCCACACCCTAGTTAATAGCGTAGTTTTCCCCGCACCTGGTTCTCCCAAAATTACGATGTGTTCTCCAGGCTGGCGATCGCTCACTGCTTTCAGAAATTCATCATGCTCGATCGGTGTCGTTTCAACCCGATAAAAATCAGAACCA
Source organism: Chamaesiphon sp. OTE_75_metabat_95 (assembly GCA_031387665.1). Taxonomy (GTDB): domain Bacteria; phylum Cyanobacteriota; class Cyanobacteriia; order Cyanobacteriales; family Chamaesiphonaceae; genus Chamaesiphon. The sequence continues at coordinate 5,722 of JANNDL010000225.1, forward strand.
CGCTCTGGTGAAGGATCTAAGTTGCGATCGACCTGTGGACGTTCTTTTTTTTCCCGCTTTACCAAGCCCAATGGCACATATACATCAAAGTTTTTGGGTTGTAGGCCTTGAAGGGGATTACTGCTGAGTCGTTGTTTATGTTCTTCTAAGAGAGTTTTAGATTCGGTGAGCCAATCGATTTGGGGAGTGCTTTGTTTGATCGATCCTCGACCTAAATTATGCCAACGTTGGTCTTGTTGATGAAAAGATTGTTGCTGTTCTAATAGCTCTGGAAACTTGGCTAGAATTACCGAAGTTTGTATGGCTCCACCACCTAGATCGAAAGAGCGATCGCGTGTAGATTGCACGATCCCACAAACAGCACCTGTTCTTTGGTTTAGCAATGGCGATCCACTCATCCCTGGTCGCACCTGTCCTAACGCAAACTTAATTTGTGCTGGATCGTCACCTGTTAGCCCTTCACATTCAAACGTCACCGGACAACCATTCGGAAAGTCTATGTCTGGATAGCCAAACAAGTAAAGTGGATCGCGGGATTGAACCTCACTGCTTAAATAGACACAAGGTGGATTAGCATCAATTGGGAGATCGACTTTTAGTAAGGCTAAATCATAAGGCTTTGGAAACGATTTTATGACTACCGCTTGTGCCCAATTCTCCTGGTTATTCCACATTATCTGAATTGGGCTTTTCCCTGCGCTATCTACAACATGAGCACAAGTGAGAATCAATCCAGGTGCGACAAAGAATCCAGTTCCAGTTCCGATCTGACCAGAAACGGTGAGCTTAACAGTACATTGTTGAAGTAGGTCTTCTAACTGGTTCATGATTCAAGGTTTAACCTGGGGCTACCATTCCAATGTGATTTCGAGATTGGCTTTGCCAGAGCCTTTGACAATTACGGCGGTCAATGCACCTGATTCGATCGCTAGTTCCATCGCAAATTTTACCGTAGCCTTCTTCGGTTTCACCTTTTGAATTGGAGCTGCAATCATCTGGATTACACCCTCGATCGCATCCGCAACTGGCTGAAATTGTATTGCGCTAAAGCTGACATCCTCTCGACCACTCACTGTAGCCTCAACTTTGACGATCGAGCCATTAGGGAGTTGCACTGGAACGGTTTCACTACGAGATTCTGAAAAAGTCATTTGATTGTTACTCTACATTTAAAGTAAATATACTATGTTTAAAATACCCAGCATATGGAAACACTCTAGATCGAATCAATCACCCCAACATCGCCGCCAACTCCTGCAACACAAGCTGTAAGTCCCCTTTGTACCCGATCGATAGTACTGAGTAACCGACTACATACTGCAAATTATCCCGATCGATCTTATCTTGTCGTCTTCGTTCTGGTGAATCATGAACCGAACCGTCGCAGAAGATCGCAATTTTGACACCATTGTTGTAGACAAAATCTGGCTTGCAGTTGGCTTCAGGAATATACATTTGAGCGGTATCGGGTAACTTCAATCCTCGATCGAACATGGCTGTTAATACCACCCGTTCAAACTCGGAATTGGGATCGGTTTGGGCTAATAGTTGTTGATATTGCTGTTCGCGGGATAATCCGATCGAGTGCCGCTCTAATTTACTCCCGCGCAATCGATTCAAGAAGTCGCCAATTGTATGGCGGTTTAAGAGGGGATGATCCCATTGATTGCCGTAGGAGAGGAGGCATTCATAGCAAGCTTGAGCGCAACTGTCTTTATTTTCGATAAAGTGGCAGATTTCCAATGCTGATACTGCTAGCTTTTGGAAAGATTGGGGATCTTCGAGGATTTGGGAGAGGACTCCCGCGCCACCTTCAGCCGCTTCCCAGAATAATAATCGGTCGCTATTTTGTCCCAGCCGTTCGGAATCTAGTTCTGATTGTTCGAGCTTGTAGACTGTTTGAATTGATCGCTCTAGGGCATATTGGAAGGTAGTGATGAATGACTCTCGCTCGTGTTCTGGTAGATCTAATGGTTCGATCGAGAGTAGATTAGTAGTCGCTTTGACTGTGAGATGAATATCAGCTTGAATATTCGTTTGTGGGTCGGTTTTATTGGCTGGTGGTTCCCATTGTCCGCTGGTCGGATCGAGTCTGAAACCATTGCCTTTTTCGCTTCGCAAACCGCGATTGATTCGCATAATATTGGCTGTTTCACCATAGGTAAGTCGGAGTAATGGTGTGCCATCAGTGGCGATTACGGTAGCTACTTCCTTTCGTCCATCAGTAAACTGGAAACAGGTACTAATTTGATAACCGTTTTTGAGGCGATCTTCCTCGTCGCAGGTAATTCGCTCCTTCCGTCTGGCGAACATTGTGTCCATTTCCAATGCTCTCATGATGACAGCAGGTTTGCCATTACGATCGCTAGTCGGTTTATTGCCGCAGTTTTCACAGACATCGATTAATTTAGTGTGAAAATAACCACAGCGATCGCAGACAACTAATGTTTGATAACGGCTGTCGATGCCTTGGGTATAGCGTTTGGTGCGATCGACTTTAAATTTATTCCCCTCGTAATAGAGGATATTTTGAGGTGCCATTTCTCGAATGGCTAGATGGCGAGGACGAGAAATATATTCGCCGCGATCTTTACCAGTGGGAAGATAGGTATAGATCGGGAGACGCGGGAAATTGAAGCCAGGGAGGAATCCTTGGGATGCGAAGTAGCGGTAGGGATAGAATTCAAATTGGCTGCTTGCAGTGAGCGTAGCCGAACTGTTATTTTTACCCGCACCTTGTCCGACGAGGAGATCGATCTGATTTTTGGCTTCTTGGAACGATCGATCTGCCCGATTTTTCTCCTCTTTAGCTTCATTTCCCGCCGTGACTTGCTTGAGAATTCTTTGTGCTTCAGCCATTTGGGTGACAGCATCATCATAAAGATCTCGCCATCGTTTGCATGAATGGTCGAACTCATTCAGGGCATTGCTAATCGTTCGCTCTAACCACTCTGGGCTGTACCAGGAGACGCGATTGAGGTCTGTTTGACAGAAAGTATCAGCAAGGATCGATCGAGTGGCTTTGACGCAATTTTGATGGAATAGGGGCTGTGCCATCATTGCTAACTGAGCGCGAAGATCTGCTTTGAGAGGATATTTTGGTTGTTCGAGATCGAGGATTTGGTTCATCGAATCACCAAATTGCACGCCAGCTAAACCCAGCCAGACTGAATAGATGTGGGATTTAATCAGATCTTGATTGGCTAGTTCTAACTTGGGTGGCGCAACCGCTCCAGCGACCATTGCAGCTTGATGGCGATAGAAATATTGGTCGTGTCCGCTCCCTGCGGCGGCGTAGGTGATGACCATCGCTTCTTGTCCGCTTCTTCCGGCTCTACCGCTGCGTTGGGCATAATTTGCGGGTGATGGGGGGACGTTGCGTAAATGCACTACGCTCAAGTCAGAAATATCGATACCGAGTTCCATTGTGGGAGAACAGAAGAGGGTGGCGAGTTTGCCTTGGCGGAACTCCTCTTCCCGCTCCTGGCGGAGGTAATTGGGGACTTGTCCGGTGTGTTCGCGTCCGCGCATGTGGCGAATTTGGGCAGCAGTTTCGATGTAGAACTTTTGGAAGAATTTGTTAACTGGGCGAGATTCAACCTGTTCTACTGCTGAATATCTATTCTCTAGTAAATCTGGTGCGATCGAGTCGATCTTACAGCCTTGCCACACGATCGAATCACTCCGCAACTGGACATCAGTTCCTTCTTGAGTCAGATAACCAGAATCGCACAGAGCGTTAATTAAATTGTGGATTAGTCGATCGTAAACATCAGTTTTAAGTGTTTCATTTAACCACGACCAAGCCGCAGGGGAACGCAAGAATTTACCGATTTTACTGGTAGCTGTTAATTTGACTTTATTTTTAGTTCGATCTCTCGGTTCGCCTTTAGTCAGACTCGCCCAAGATGCTGAAGGGAGATTTTCGGTTTCACCGATCGTCCACGGTTCTTTGAGGGCTTGATTGACCTTGCGTTTGAGTTCTTCAATCCCATCAGCTTGGAGAAATTTAGCATCGATCGCCAACTCTTTTCGGAGTAAATTTAGTAAGGGTAAGATTGCTCGATACCGTTCTTCAGGCGTGGCTTTGAGTAAGATTGGATCGCTATGTTTCAACCATAAATCTTTATCTGCACAAGCTAAATCTAGCTCTAAATAATTAATCTGCAATAACCCGCATTGTTCCAAATTAGGTTGAACGATTCGCCAACCACGCCGTAAATCCTCGTACAATCGATATTCAATTAATTGAGTGAAAGCCTCTTCATTTCTCTTCTTACCAACTCCAAATTCAGCAGGTTGTTCGGCATAATCTGATTGAGCTAAACTCATCTGTTTGACCACTGCCGCAGCTAGTTGGCTCTGATCTAATGCTCCTGCTGTTTTTAATGCTCCATACAAACTCGCTCTCAGGAAGGAAGTTTGCACGAAATCATTAAAATGTCCGGCTTGGAGGGAAGCATCTTGACGGTTATCGGTAAAGCTGAGAACTTTGGCTGCGGTTGAGTCTGCGGATAGAGACGCTTTGAGTTTGCTGACAGTGGAGATTGATAATAGGGTAGTTGCAGTACTTCTCCCTTCACTACTCAAACGAGAGAGCTTGGTAAATTCATTCTTGCGTCCGTTGTGGACGATTTTACAATTCAAACAAATCTTAAATGGACGGGGAATAAACCAGCAGGGTGTTGGCTTTTCACTACCATTACCGATACCAGTTAGAGCAATCGTTCCATTCGGATTAACAAATAATTGCTGGGGATTATATTTTTCGTGTTCTTTCTTGAGTACTCGCCCATCTCTTTTCGTTTCTTTGAACCAACTATCAGGCAAACTATCTAAATGTTCAGCACTCCACAATTCTGGCTCGTCGAGAGTGAGATAGCCTTCACAAATGGTTTCTGAATCATTGTCAGCATCGATCGAGTTGGGTAATAATGGCGTGATTAATTCTCTGTCTCGATCGAATTTCACCACATAATAATCTTGACCGCATTCCCGACAGAACACCAACGGATATAGTAATCGATCGTTAGTTGTCTTATATTGTCCTTCTAAAGTAAGGACGCGAGGTTCTGCGCGTTCGAGGGTGGAATAGACACTACCCCCTTGAGCGATAAATTGATGCAGCCGGAAAGCTAATCCCTTGGTTTTGCTACCCCAGAGAAACATCTCTTGGAGAACCTGCTCGCATTTATCAATTGCTAGCTCGGTGATTTCAGCTAATTGTTGCGATCCCTCCTTGAGAGAAATCGGTTGACGGCGTTCTAATCCAGATGGTTTGTCCTCTAGTCCAAAATTCATCTCTATCCAGGCACTGAGGGGATGGACTTGGAACTTGTCCAAAGTACGCTCACCCTCCGCTGGTAAGCCAGCGAGGATACAATCCCGCAACTCTTTAGTCGTCGGAGTAGATCGTTTAATTGCCCGCACTAAAGTCTCATCGATGACATTCTCTGTCGTCACCTCCACCCCAAATAGCTTGCTTGCAACCCCCGCAACCGTTTGACGGCGATTCTCTCGATCGCCTTCGGTGGACATCGTTGCTGAAGTCCCGATACAGAGTAGATCTCGTCCGCTCCGCTGTCTGAGCTTCCGCACCAGCATGGCTACATCCGCGCCTTGTCTCCCTCGATAGGTGTGGAGTTCGTCAAGGACTAGAAATTTCAGATCTGGTGACTCGACGAATTTTGCTTCGTGAACGCGAGTCAGCATCAATTCCAACATCACATAGTTGGTCAAGATAATCTGGGGTGGATTATTTTGAATATCGATTTTGCGTTCTGTCTTCTCTTGTCCGGTATATTGTTCGACGCGGATGGGGGAGTTAGCAACCTTTTTGATGAATTTATCAAACTCCTCTTTTTGGGAGTTAATCAGGGCATTCATCGGATAGACTAAAATCGCCCGTACTCCCTTAATCTCTGGGTTGCGAAGGATATCATCGATGATTGGCACGACATAGCTCAGACTCTTGCCCGAACCTGTTCCGGTGGTGAGCACATAAGGCTTTTGACTTTGGGCGGCGACGAAGGCTTGAGCTTGGTGCTGATAAAATTGGAACCCGTGGAAGTATTTACTACAGTCGGGATGGAGAATATCCTGGGCAATTAATTCAATGATACTCGCACCCTTTTGGTAAGCTGGGTTGAGTTGAATCAAGGGATCTTGCCACAGTTCGCCCTTGGCTAATTCTCCATCGACAAATGCTTTGACCTTGCGATCGCGGATATTGAGGAAACTCTCAATATAGCGGTGATAGTCGTCGATAATTTGGTTGCGGAGGGCGAAGATATCGAGCATGGGGGCTTATTGTAGCGATGTAACCTTAATATGCCCATGACCACAGGCTAAAGTGACCAAAATGGTAGCTTGGATAGCAAATTGACCGTAATTACACGCTTGCCACCAACTCTAAAAATACAGTATTATTCTGACATAAGAGATTGCTTTAATTCACCAGCAATGAAGAGTACAGCCGATCGAGTTATGGACAAAGTTCGAGTGCGGGGTCGCGGAAATGGGGTATTTACGCCCAAAGATTTCCTCGATTTGGGTAGTCGTGCGGCAATCGATCGAGCATTATCTAGATTAGTTGTCAGTGGGCAACTACGGCGAATCGGGCGTGGTTTTTATGATTTCCCTCGCCAGAGCAAGATTTTAAAGGGTTCTGCATCACCGAATCTGGATGCAACGATCGAAGCTATTAGCAGACGAGACAAGATTCAATTAATGCCCAATGGTATTGCAGTTGCCAATGCTCTGGGCTTGACTAATGCCGTACCTGCCAGACCTTCTTATATCAGTAGTGGTAAGACTAAAACAGTGCAAGTGGGCAACCGGAAGGTGTATCTCCAGCACGTCAGTCAAAAGGCGATTGCTTGGGCAGATCGTCCAGGTGGGCAGTTTGTGGCGGCGGTCTTATGGTTGGATAAAGCGATCGCGTCTGCGCCAGATACGATCGCTTTGATGCGGGCAAAGCTGCCTGATGATGTGAAACAAGACCTCCTGCAAGATCTCGATCTTTTGCCTGGTTGGATGGCATCGATCGCCAGAAAGGTCTGTAGTGATTTGGATGTGGCTGTATGAGCGATTTGACGAGCGATGGGGATGAAGTACAGTTAATTCGGGTACGAGATGCCACCTCGGTGGTTATGAGATTTCAAATTACTGAAGAGGAAGCCTATGAGATGGCTAGATTAGAAGAAGAGTGTGGTTGTGATATTAGCGCGGGGCCTGACTGGGGTATTCATTTAGATAAGGTAATGGAGCTAGCCCTATATCGAGGCGAATTGTAGTTATTTTGCACTCATCGGTATTTTGAAAATCATGCGGAAATACGATCTTGGCAGGAGTGTCAAGTTGAGTGTAAAGTAGGTTTAGTGGGCATACTTATGAAAAGTAACAACAGCGAGACCGAACCAGTGAAACCTAAGATGAATCTTGCGCCTGTGTTTTACACTCTGGCTCAGGTACAATTTAATCCGATCGCCAAAATGTCAGATTATGTTGCTCCTTTGCAGGAACGTCTGCGTCGTAGTGGCTTCCCTGACTTTCGGGAAGAGAAGCAATTTGAACTGACAATTCGCCGATTAGATGAGTCCCAACCAGATGTTCAGCCACAGCAGCATCTACGATGGAGTTTTACGAATACCGAGCGCACCGAAGGATACCTACTGGTTGCTAACACGTTGGTTTTTCACACTACTGCCTACGATACCTTCGCAGACTTTTTGCGGAAGACTATCTTTGGTTTAAAACTAGTGCATGAGATTGTCGAATTAGCTTACATCGAGCGGGTTGGACTTCGCTATCTGGATGCGATTGTACCGATCGAGAATGATACACTGCCACAATATTTGAATCCGTCACTGCTGGGCTTATCTGCGACTCTAGGAGGCGACTTACGCCATAGTTTCACGGAGACAGTTACTGATATTGAAAATGGGACTTTAGTGGCAAGAGCTTTGAGTACAGAAGGTGGTTTGGCTTTATCACCAGATTTATTCCCATTACAACTCGCGCTCCAGAAACGTTTTGCAGAAATTAATGGTCAGCACACTGTCTTAGATTTAGATTATTTTCTTGCTAATCGAATTAACTTTGACATCACGAATATTGAAACTCAGCTTGTAAATATACATAGTATTATTACTAATGCTTTCGAGGTTTCATCAACTGATTATGCTAGAGGAAGGTGGGCTTAAAATGGTAACAATGAATCCCCTAAACGGTAATTTGGAAAGCAATAATCTGATTCATCCCGATCGATTCTGCTTAATAAATCCCAGTGCAAATGTTCGAGTTATTGCTCCACTGTTTTTAAGTTTTATGGCAGGGACGGGTGGAATGATGACCCCGCATAGCACCAGCGAAATGAATCGCTGGCTACATACTCCAAAAATTCATGTTGAGCATTCTGATGCCAATAATGTTGAGTATTCTAGTGCCAAGAATGTTGACACTAGATCCCCTGCCGATCTGGTTGCAAATATCCGTGATGGCTTTGCGATAAGCATGTCCGATCTGGCGGCTGTGCTGGGAGTTAGCCGTCCGACAGCTTATGCGTGGTTGGAAGGGCAAGAGCCGAAGCCAGAAGCGATGATGCGGATTCAGGGGCTGTCTCGCGCCGCTGATGAATTTAGTCGCGCAAATATTACTCGTCTAGATAAATTAGTGCATCGACCAATTTTAGAGGGGCGTTCTCTGCTCGATCTGCTCAAGGCGGATAAAGACCCGTTATTAGCTTTAGCCAAGCTCAAAGAGATCGGCGATAAAGAAGATCTGACTCGTCGTCAGTCCAAGGGTTCGGGCAAACACTTGAGATCGCTTGATGATGTGTCGAGCGAATCTTCGGTTGGCATTTATGAACGGAGTTAGTACAGAAAATGCCGTGGTCTCGAAATACTTCATGGCGACAGGGGAGCGTACTAGCACCAAAAGATTTTCAGGCAGCGGGTTTAACTGTTGCACCTGAGAATACTTTGGCCATAGCAATATCCCATGATTGTGATATTGCTAATGACAATCTAGAAGCTGAACCTGCTGTGGAGTTTATCTTCGCTTGTAGGATAGAGCAGCAGAATGGAAACTATACTCATTGCAAAAATCCACGGATTCTGCATCTAAATTACAGGCAGGGCGAATGCACCGCTTTTTTTGAACTGTTAGCATCAAAAAAAGTGATCGTACCTAAAAATCTACTAGAAACAATTGAACCTGACGAACACCATACTCTGATCAGCTCTCGGCAAGTTCTTCAGAGTTGGTTGGCTGCCAGATATCGTCGTCATGCCCTACCAAATAGTTTAGTAGAGAGACTGCGTGAAGTTTTTAAGTACATTGAGAAGGAAGGTAAGAAGAATTCTGACGGCATCTTGTCATTCCGACTCTCTTACGATCCTATGGATGAATTATCGCCAGAAGAGGTGTATGAGCTATGGCTGAGTATTGTTTATATTACCGATAAGGATGAATATGAATCTATGGCTGTGAAGCTAGCAGAGGGTTTGAAGGCAGAATTTTCCAATTTTTTGGTCAAGACACAGGAGAGCGGCAACGTGGACTTACGACGGTGCGAAGCAGTATCAGAAATGGAGTTCACATTTCGGGATATGCGGGATACTGTGGAATACCATCTCGAACACCTCAGCTATCGGACGGAGCCGCCAGGTTCTCTAGCTATGTAGGAATAAAGTGAATATGGGATTTAATATTACTCAGACAGAAAATAAGAATCCGACTTATGCGGAATTTATCGTATTCACGTTAAAATGACGATCGAACCTAATTTGGTGTCTAATCATGACCCTCAAAGAATTAGAGCCTCAGTTACTAGCTCTTTCTGAAAGCGAAAAAGTACAAGTTGTCCAACTTTTATCTCAAAGTAAAACCAATCTCAGTCAAGGCATTGAAAAAACGCCTGGTGTTTGTGGTGGGAGTGCCTGTGTTGTAGGCACCCGCATTACTGTCTGGGGATTAGTTGAATCGCGGCGGATTGGTTACAGCGAAGCTGATTTACTCACGAGCTATCCCACTCTTTCGGCAACTAATATTGCTAATGCTTGGGCGTACGCGGCGGCTTTTCCTGATGAAATCGAAGCTGAGATCGAAGAAAACAATGCGGTGATGAGCCAAGAACTTTAGTGCATGAAACTATATGCTGATGAACAATATCCATATCCTGTGGTTAAATGTCTGCGAGAGTTAGGGCATGATGTTTTAACCGTTCAGGAGGCAGGACAAGCAAATCAGCGAATTCCTGATGATGAAGTATTGGCTTTTGCTTCTGATGATAATCGAGCTGTCGTTACGCAAAATCGCAGAGATTTCATTCAATTGCACCGCTTAAATCCCAATCATGCGGGGATTATTGTTTGTAGCGATGACCGTAATTGGGATGCTTTAGCTCTAAGAATTCATGTGGCGGTGATAGCAGAAGAATCTTTGCAAGGTAAGCTAATTCGTATTGTCAGACCATCATGAATTTGAATCGAGTAATTTCGCAATCTGTTTACAGACAGCCTCGAAGTTATTCATTACTTCATCGTTGGTAAATCTAATTATCCGCAACCCATATTTTTCCAGCTCGATCGTTCTTTCTGCGTCGTAAGTTTGGGCGGATTCTGAGAGGTGAACTGCACCATCTATTTCAATTACGAGACGTAGAGCCGCACAGTAGAAATCGACGATGAAATGCTCGATCGGTCTTTGGCGCAATACTCGATGGGGAAAGGTTTTCAGGTATTCTTCCCAGAGCTTTTTCTCGGCGGGGGTGGGATTGCGCCGCATTTGCTTGGCTCGATCGACCAGTTTAGAGTTGTAGGGAAGGTGGAAGGGGGATTCGGTTGGGGGCATGGGGGATGGTAATAATGGGTTGTTGGACTGCGGCGGGAGTGGAGATCCCCCCAGCCCCCTTCAAAAGGGGGAGCCGGAGCTAGTCTTAGTCCCCCTTTTGAAGGGGGATTTAGGGGGATCGTCACCTTCGCCGCAGCCAGACATGCTCGAACTTTTGGCTCCGCTGGAAGAGGAGATCCCCCCAGCCCCCTTCAAAAGGGGGAGCCGGAGCCGGAGCTAGTCTTAGTCCCCCTTTTGAAGGGGGATTTAGGGGGATCGTCACCTCCGCCGAAGCTATAAACCTCCGCATGACTCAGGTGCTAGGAAAGCCCGATCGAATTCCCAAATCCTCACTAGGCACAGCAATCATCTCAAAATCCTCAATAGTCCTCACCTCACTCAACATTTCACCCCCGACTCCAGCAGATCCCACGCCGCCAATACCAACCGCTGAGTGCGATATTCGCCGTATTCCTTCATCTCCTTGCTCTTCAATACTCGGAATGTCTCACTGGGAAACTCTGCCCCATAGACATCGCTAGGATCGAGGATGTACCGCAACTCATCGCGGGTTAAGCCATACAGCTTGGCGTATTTGGCATCGAGTTCGGCACGGAGAAGGGCGCGACGCTCTGGGTTCCACACAAATGGTGCGCCTTGATAACCCATGTCTTGGGCGAAGGGCTGCATATCCCAAGCGGTGTAGACGAGTTCGAGGACGCGGCTGCTGATGAATTCGATGTCTTGGGGTGTGTAGGATTCTGGAGGGAGAACGGGAAGTTGTTTGACGATGAAGAAGTTAAAGTTAACTCCTCCTACTTTTTGGCGAGTCACAAAATCAAATACTAAGCTGCTCAAATTAGCCTGTAGACAGGCAACTAAATTAGCTTTGTTTATATCAAGTAGCATTAACTGTCCGCTATCACCTAATGCGGCTATTGGTAACAAGCTAAAAATGGCTGTCCTTTCATCAGTTGCTCTACAGACTTTTCTAAACGCCAACAACCACTGTTTATCCCATTTGCCAGCAAGTTTATTGTCTACTTCTTGCTTATCCACCCAATAACGAGGCGTAACTCGAAAATCGGGGTCTTGTTTCTCAGTCAAAGAAGTATCTCGAACATCTAATCCCTCATAAGTTGCCCACCGATGATTAAATTGATGCAGCATCTTAGATTCATATAGAGGTAAGGCATCAGGTGAATCACTATCCTGAAATAGATCGCTGTCACTAGACATATTAAACAGCCCTTGTTTAAAAGAAACACCCCAATGATTTTCTCCCGTAGCTTTATTTTCTAAGATGGGTAATGAGGCATAAATTTTCTTGGTCAGCTCTACGTCGATGTATGTGCGACAAATAGGAGATGTGAGAGTATTAGGATTGATAAGGGAAATATCTTCAGGAGTTAGAGTAAAGACTTTCCGTTTGTCTTGTAATTGTCGTGGACTTTTCAGAAAAAATGAAAAGAGTGGATTTCTAGCTACTCGACTTGATAGACACAATAGAGAGAATTTATATCGATCGTCTACATTTGGAAAGAAACAATCACTATCATCTTCCTTCTTGCTTTGTTTTCGTTTATTTTCAACCCCTTGCGTACTCTCTGCTACATCAATCCCTGTATTGATTTGATCCTCTGACTTTTTGTTAGAAAAATCAAATAGTGAAATCAAACTTCCTTTTTTAATTAGATCGCTAAAAAAATTCTTGCAGCTATCATCAGTAGCAATTCCAGTAGGTAAGATTGCGCCTGCAATCCCATGATTATTAATCAATTTTTTAATGGTTTCAGCAAAAATGCTGTAGGTATTGAGTTTTCCTACTGCGGTAAGTGGAAAACGACTCGATTCACGAATAAATCTGTTCTGAGCATTTGCATCATATTTAGCAGTTTTAAATTCTTGTAATAATTGTGGATTGTTGCTGGGTAATTCTTTGATGAGTTGTTTTCTAATACTAGCTTTTTTAGCATTAGCAATTCTGGCATCACGAGCTGCAAAAAACTCCTTCTCCGCTACTTGCAGCATTTCCCACGGTGGATTACCTAGCACACAGCTAAAGCCACCATCTTGAAATATCTCTGGAAACTCCAGACACCAGTGAAAGAAGAACTTCTCCACCGCCAGTTTATTGACTGTATCAGCGATCTCTTTGACAGCTTGGCTAGGAGCCTCTGACATCAACCTATCTAGAGTTTCAGTCGTAGGCAACAGATCGCTCACCAGCGGCATGAAAAACGCCGCCGTCCATAGATTACAGAGCGTGTAATCCCGATACCATGAAGAGTCGCGACGACTGGCTCGATATCGCTCCTGCTTGGCGCGAACATCGCTGGCGGTGATTTCTGATGTTAAACCGATTTCACTGGCATTCTGGGTGTAGCGATCGCGTTCTGCTTGGATAACTGGAGTATCGAAGAGGTTTTGCTGTCCGAGTTGTTTGCGTTCTGCCTTGTTGCGATTCTTCAACTTAGTCGCAACGGCTTTATTATCCCCCGTCACTGCGGTATACGCCCCTTCAGGAATCCCCTCCTTGAGACAGTCCAAATCCATCACTCCTACTAGAGAGTTCCCACATTTAATCCGGTGATCCAAAAAGCTCAACGGATAGCCCTTGTTATACCCCTCAATCCACAGAGCCACTTTACACAAATCCACAGCCAGCGGATTTAGATCCACACCATAGATACAGTTTTGAATTACATCACGAGTCGCAGGGCGAATATGTTCCAGCCCAGGTTGATGTTCGCCCGTGCGTACCCGTGCCAATTCCTTACCCAATCGCCGCGCCGCAGCCAGAAGGAAATGTCCCGAACCACAACTAGGATCGCAAATAGTAATCGATAAAAGTGCCGCCTCCTTCGCCGCAATCTCGCTCTGTGCTCCGGTTCCAGTTCCCCCCTTTTGAAGGGGGGCTAGGGGGGATCTCATCATTACCGCCGCACTCAATTTCTCCGCAATCACAGGCTCCAGCGCAGTTTTAATCAATTGAGCGACTAATTCAGGCGGTGTATAGTAAGAGCCTGTAGACTTGCGATCGCTACCTTTGATTAGTTCAAACCGGAAGATCCCCCCAACCCCCTTAATAAGGGGGAGTAAGATTTGAGGGTGAAAATCGAGGAGGCTTTCATATACGGAGCCTAGTTCTTCGACATCCAAAGCCTCATAATTGACACGTCGTAATTGTTTTGCCTGTCCCCGACTAGATTGATGCTCGTAGAGAGAAAGATCGCGAATAGCGCGGAGTAGATCGTAATTATCGATCGCGTAATCATCGATATAACTCAAACCCGTCGAGCCAAACAAATCGCCATTGAGCGGCGAAAGTCCCAATACTTGTCCCCGCCAGTTCTCATCAAATAGTTTGAACGTAACCAGTAAGCCCCGCCACAAATCTTGAAATCCCTCTTTGATCCCCCCAGCCCCCTTATCAAGGGGGAGCCGGAGATTTTCTGAAAATCGTCGCAATCGTTCGACACTATAATAATCCTGATAAATTCGCCGCTGCTCTGGATCGCCATCAGTCAACATTAGATCCCGCGACTCCGCCACCATCAGAAATAATAGGCGATAAATTAGCATCAAAAGTTGACGGTAATATTCAGTCGGATTTATTTCACCCGCCGCACATTTTGCCCGCAATTTATCATTTTTAGGATGTTCGAGAAAACCATTCCCCAACCGCTCGATCGCACTTTCCACCCCATCCCGCAGTTTATCCCGTACCCGTCCGCCCTGTTGTAAGGTTTGTTGGTGGTAATATTCCAACAGACATTTATCCGCATCATCCATCCCTTGCGGTAATCTCGATCGATGAAATAGGCGATAAAACAACCCAAACTCAGCAAAGTTTTCCCCATTCAAGATCTGCTGGAGATCGAATTCTACATACGTCAAACGGGTAATCAGATTAGAATCCCGCAACAGTCGCCACTGATAACCATTCGTCACCACTCCCCACAGATGCTCAGTGCGGTTGAGATATTCCTGCATCAATCCATGAGCCGAGATACGCGGCGTACCACTAGGCGGACGCTTTTCCAATCCCACCCGACAACCCACGATATGCAGCGGCGGTTTGGCTTCCCCTTCCTCCACCCGATGAGAAATCGCATAACTCTGATTATCGATCGTTTCTGCATTCGTCAGGATCGGCGCATAACCCAAACACATCAACAGTGGAATCGCCCACTTATTCCGCGTGACAGATGTCGCCACATCATCAGCAGGAAGGCGATCTAATGATTGTTGAAAAGCTGCCCAGTTTGCTTTCGCGATCGCCCAAGCTGCGGCAATCTCATCGGCTAATTTATCCTTCTCATCGAGTTGAAAGTCTTGTGGTAATTGTCCTTTAAAATCAGTGGAGATTAAATCCTGGGTAATATCGGAAACAAACAGGTTTCCTTCAAATTGATAGGGGAGAGTGGTGGTAGACTGCACAATATTTTTTTATTTTATTGAGCCTAGCTTACCTACTTTTAAGAATTATTCTGTCAGGACATATTCACTACTTTGTTTCGATTAGTAAAATGTTTTAACGCAAAAAACTTTCATCTCTTTTCAGCTTTGATGCTAAAGAGATGCTCGTAAAAATTTGCACATATAGTTATAAATTAATTTAATTTTATTAGTTGTATTTTCATGTTTTAATCTAAAACAATAGTTCTTATACAGGTAAAGATTCTCAAAAGGATCTCCGAATAACTCCGGTTCCCCCTTTTGAAGGGGGCTAGGGGGATCTCATCTCCAAGCGGAGCAAACAGATTAGGCGTGTTGGACTGCGGCGTAGGTGGAGATCCCCCTAAATCCCCCTTCAAAAGGGGGACTAAGACTAGCTCCGGCTCAGGCTTTCCGGTTCCGACTCCGGCTCCCCCTTTTGAAGGGGGCTGGGGGGATCTCCGGCTTATCCTGGAGTCAAAATCAACAATCCCAACAAATCCATAGGCATTTGCGGATGAACGATCGATCGCTTGCCCTTGGTAATCGCCCTGATCCTGGCGTATGTATCCCCTAATTCCTCAGCCCGCTCCCGCGCCAACACCTCCAGATCTGGCGATAACTCCCCATACCGATCGAGTAAACCGCGTACTTCCCGCTGCTTAATCCCATCATTAGCATTAGCCGTCGCTTCCGCACTCTGCAACAGTTCCCATGATGCTTCCGGCGATAACCATTGCGGATTGCTGGGCGAACCAGTAAAGCCAGCCACGATACATTCCTCCGCCATTAACGGCGGCGTACTAGTACCACCAGCATCAAGCTCCCCAATCAGGTGCCGCAATCGCAACAGCAGTAAATTAGTCCGCACCTTCACGCGATCGGTAATCACATAGCCACATCGCGCCGCCGTCGGGTTGGACTTGTCCGTCAGCGTTTCTTCCAGTAGAAAGCTTGCCAATCTTTCCACGATCGGGTGATTGCGTCCGATGTATTCCACTCCATCAATCGGCGACGATTGAAACGTCATTTGGAGGGGTTTGTCGCCCACGATCGATTTTAGACAATCAGGCGGTGTCGCCATTACCCAATGTTTCTTCTCCCGTTTGAGGGAATTTCCCAACCGTTCGCAAGCAGTACGCACGAAACGCTCCACATCCTCACTACTACCGAGAATACGATTTGCGGCTTGTAATTCCGTCTCGATTTCGAGTGGTTTGATGCTCTGTTGGGCGAATTTAGTCCGAGATTGTTTCTCGCGTTCGCGTAGCGTTCGCTCTGCGAAATCGACCGCTCGATCCCAACGGCTATGAACTTCAGCCACAGGCGAACCAGCTTGAAACAGATCCAGCGTCAGTTGTTGGGCACTGGGTTGCTCAAATAGCGACTTGAAGATCGCCGTTTGAATCGTACTGCTATCGATGGGGAGCGGTACCGTAATCCCCAAAGTTTTGCGAATCGATACTGCCTTGCGAATCAATACATCTAATACCGCCAAATCGATTTTATTATCACTCCCATACAGCAAGCAGGTTTTGACTACTGGTGCGGCTTGCCCATAGCGATCGATCCGCCCTTCCCGCTGTTCCAACCGATTCGGATTCCACGGTAAATCGTAGTGAACCGCTGCCTGGAAGTGATTTTGCAGGTTTACACCCTCACTCAAACAGTCAGTTGCTACCATCACCCGCTGGGGATAAGTTGCTAATTCTGCCAACCGTGCCTCGCGCTCATCTTCCGACTGTTCGCCAGTAATCGCAATAATCCGCACTTGAGACGATTTCTTCTTCGTCAATTCTTGCGTAAGCTGTGCGGACACATATTTAGCCGTAGCCAAATAGCGACACCACACGATCGGATTCAAACCCTCATCCAACCGCGCCTTTACCCAATCAATCGTCGTCTGTAACTTGCGATCGTCCTTGGGTGCGATCGCTTGAGCATCCTTGAGAAACTGCCTTAACTTTCGGCGTTCGCTGTCTTGAGCTTGCATCTCAATCGGTGGAGTTGCATCGCTACATTGCTCCTGCTCCGTGCGGTCATAAATATAAGTACTCATCAACTCATCGTCGATTTCCTCAATCCCCGCCAGCGTCCGATTCCTTGCCCTGAGCGTAGCCGAAGGGTCAATTTGCTTGCCTAAAGTCGCGATCGCCGCTGCTGGAGAAGACATCACACACCGTAAAATAGCTAATGCCGACCAATACCGCCCCTGCTGCTTGGCTTTACTCAAACCATCGGTAGTTTTGACCAAATTCCGCGCAAAGTCATACACCTCGCTATATAGCTGCTGATAAGGCTTAGAAAGTTGATAGCTCACCTCCGTGGAATCTCGATCGGGAAATGGCGTTTCCGCTCCCAACCAATCCTTAATATCACCCCGTCGCCGCTGCACGAAATATTTAGCTAATTCCACCCGCTCCGGTAGCGGAAAATTGTCAAAATTAATCTTGCCAAATTCCGGCTTGAGCAGACTAATTAACGACAGGAATCCTATCTCAATCCCACTATGGGGAGTCGCGCTGAGTAGAATCAAATGGCGTTCCTTCCGTCGGGCAATTTCCTCAATCAATCGATACCGCTGCTGTTGCGCCGCCGAACTATCCGCACTGCTGTTGCTACAAGTATGCGCCTCATCCACAATCACAAAATCAGGACAATAAGCCAAGAAACTCGCTCGATGTCGATCAGACTTCACATAATCCAAACTGACAATAATATGGGGATAGTAACCGAAGATATGTTCGCCACTGGGCAATCCCCGCTCTAACTTAGCTGCGGTACTAGATCTGACCACTACCGCATCGATTTGAAACTTCTGTTTTAATTCCTTTTGCCACTGCTGACACAGTTGGGGCGGACACAAAACCACCGTCCGGTGAATCTCCTGTCGATCGAGCAATTCCCGCGCAATTAATCCAGCCTCAACCGTTTTCCCAATCCCCACATCATCAGCAATTAACATCCGCACCGTTGGCAATCTCAGAGCCATCAACAGCGGCACTAACTGATATGGACGGGGATAAACAGACAATTTACCCAAACATCGAAAAGGACTCGCTCCAGCCCGCAAATTCAGCCGTGCCGCATCAAGCAAGAGTTGAAATGATGTTCGATCGCCAATTGTCTCTGGATTGGGAAGAGGAAATTCCGCCGAGTTAATCGGATCTAAATCGTCACCATTTAAAACCAATGGTTGGTAGATCGCACAGATTTGGTCTTCACTACCCCCAATTGGGCGCAGTTGAATTAAGTCTGAGTTAGCCTGGGGCATTACCACCCAGAGGCGATCTCGACACGAGACAATCCTGCCATATGAACCTTGGGAAGAGGACAGTTTAGTAGCTTGCATTAAAACTGATTTTTTATAAAAGCTATCCACTCGACTTGTAGAGACGGTCGATTTGGTAACTACTTCATACTTAGAGTTCCCTTATTTGCGATTGAAACTCGACAGTAATTTTAATGTTTTAGATTCGATCGATCCTAGTTGTCATTTTGCTGTCGCTCGACGGGAACTATAAAGCCAGAGAACCCTGAGATATTTATGAGTGAAAATGCCAAGAATAAACTGCAAGAATTACTCGATAATCTTGGTTGTGTGGGTAATTGTATTGATTTTCGATCGATACCTCTTGCCAATCTCCACTGTTCTACCGTAACGGTGACATTTCCAGATGGTCGGATAGTTCGCGGAACAGGAAAAGGTCATCGTAAATCTGATGCTGATATTGCAGCGGCACAGGATGCTCTCAATCTAGTAGATCGAATCTATCCATACCTTTTAGTTGATTGGGATGAATTAAAGATTCAAGCGCAGGCAGGTGATGCACTTATTAAATTGGGTGTATACCTTTCCTCAGAATTGAAAAGCACAGCAGCTAAATCAAATCGACTACAGAACGTAGAAACAAATACTCATCTTGCCAAAGTATTCGATCGATGGAAAGCTCAACACGACCCAGAACTTGCTATTTGGGGCACCAATTTAAAAGAACATCGCAAAGCTACATTAGTCGAAGCACTACTATGGCGACGTTATGGAGCGCAAGTTATCGTAGCTAATGCACCCACACAACTGGCAAGTCTATTGAGCACATTGTTAGCTCCAGGCTCTTAATCTGTTTCTAGACAAACGTTTGGATTGAGTTGATTCGATCGTAAATCGTACTGACAATCACATTTTAAACAGAGTACTATAGCCGATCGACAAAAGATAGGTCTGTCACTAAGTAACTGACTCTTTAGGTGAGCCACTATCCTACTTCCCAAGAAGGTGAGGATATTACTATGCCTACACCTAAGATTAGTATTGTACTTAGTGCAATATTTAAAATCTTCACCGCTGGACTTATCTGTCCAGTTAACAACCGATTCTGCTTAATCGACAGTGATGCAGTTCTAAACATGTGTTTTTGGGGAATACTTCAGGGACTTCCAAGAAATAAATAGTTCCGAGAGAGTAAGATAGACTAAGAATCTATATCGATAGGAGATCTCAGCAAATATTGGAACTCACGGACAGACTCAAAACATTATTGAAAGAGACAGCCGAGCGGTTGAAAGGTCA
>JANNDL010000087.1:0-14207 GCA_031387665.1 Chamaesiphon sp. OTE_75_metabat_95
GTGCGCCAGAATCGATCGTTCTAATTCCCCTAATAAATGCCTGCCCAAGCCCTGCCCTCTAGCTTTTGGGGATAAGTACATTTTGCGGATTTCGACAGCTTTCTCGCCCCGATGAGGATAGGGATAATAGGCACTCGTACCAATGATTTCCCCCTCATGCTCAATTACCCAAAACTCACCACCCCGCGCCAGATAATACTCCTCTACTTCTAGCACATCTCGATCGGCACCATCTGGTTCCCAACCCAATCCATATTCTGCCAGAGCATTTTTAATTACGTCCGCAGCCGCCTGTCGATCTGTCGGTTGCCACGATCGAATCGTATAATTTTCATATTGTCCCAGCATAATTAACGATTCACTATCCACTATTCACTATTCACTATCCACCGATCTAACTGTGAATTCTGGGTTCTGGATGAAGTGTAGACAGGATTTCACTCTCAACGATCGCAAGTTCAGCTAGACGAGACTGGACGATCAATCTGTCAAAATAAGTATCTGCGAGCAGCCAATAAATCCCAAAGTGACGCGCTTCAGAAGCCATTAAGCTGCGGTAGAATGCGGCTAATTTCGGGTCTGGTAAATGTGCTCCAAGTAATCCCAATCGTTCATGGGAGCGGGCTTCAATCAATCCCGAAATCAACAGCGCGTCCAACATTCGATTGGGTTCTTGATGGCGGATTTGATTCATCATCTCCTTGCCATAGGGTGGCGCACTCAGGGATGAAAGGGGAATATTGCGCTGTTCGAGGATCTGATTAACTTGCTCAAAATGCTCCAATTCTTCCTGAGCAATCGCCGTTAATTGACGCACTAGCTTGTGACTAGACGGATAGCGAAACATCATGTTGACAGCGGTTCCGGCTGCTTTTCGCTCACAGTGAGAATGGTCGAGCAAAATCGTGTCTACATTGCTCAAAGTCTGTTCTAACCAAGCTTCAGAAGTCGGTTGACACAAAATGTTCATTGTCGTTGTCGCGGTAGCAGCCATGTAGAGAAATTTAGTATTGGGTTTGACAGCAAGCATGACTGTATCGATCGAGGATGAGTGCTTGGCTTCTAATTCTAATTGGTTGAGAGAGAACCCGATCCATATGACCAAACAGCGGATTTTTACTAGTTCCGAGTTTTTTCAATCAAGCGCAGGAGATCCAATTCGGTCGGTGATTACCGAATCTCCAGAAGCAACAATCGTCGCCTGGTACATCCAGCCGCAGCAAGAAATTCCAGCACACATCCATCCACATGGACAGGACACTTGGACTATTTTAGCTGGACAAGGCGAATATTATTTAGATCGATCGGGTGTCACAACTCCAATTGCCACAGGCGATGTCGTCATCGCGCCAACTGGCTCTGTCCACGGCGTATTCAACAATGGTGACGAACCGCTAATATTTATCTCCGTTGTATCACCATCTACCGCTGGATATCAGCTCGTCGATCGTGAATCGTGAATTTCTCCCCATCTCCCCATCCCCCTCTGTAACAAAACTTATCTTTTTTCTAATCTTCGTCCCCAAATCCTCTAGGATCTTGGTCAGACCATTATAAAATTTAATTTCTACACACTTCTTCATAAACAAGCTACAAACAGGTGAAACGTTTTAATCTATAAGCTGTGCTGGTTTTGCTAGTGACAATTTTCATTTATCGGGAAAACGAGACTAGACATCTCGATCGACCCAATTATTCAAACTTTCGATCGAGTGAGCAATACTGGTAATTGGCTGAAAATCCTCGGATTGACAACCGATCCCCAAGTTTCAGATTCTCACAGGGACAGGTCAAAAGCCTCAACCCTACTCGATTTAGGCTTAACAAAATATTCGGTTGGGAGATTTAAGATTTAATGAGTATTAAGGCAAGTGGTGGCGGCTCGCTATCCCGTCCAAATCTATATCAAACATTGCCAGTTGCGACTATTTCCCAGGCGGAACAGCAAGATCGGTTCCCTGGGTTTGGAGAACTGACGGAGCTAACCAGCTACTTCAAGTCTGGAGCCAAACGGATCGATATTGCCAAAATCATTACCGATAAATCCGACTTGATTGTTTCCCGTGCGGCTAACCGCATCTTTGTTGGTGGTTCGCCGATGGCGTTCTTGGAAAAACCAGCAATGGCGGAAGTGGCACCAGCGAGAAGCTTTGCCAGTGGTACTGAGCAAAGTGCTAATACCTTGGGCACGGTCACTTTTATCGAGGAGAAAGGTAGCCTTTTTTCTAATATCACTTCGCTGTTTACCGCGTCTGGTGCTGGTGCGATTCCGCAGGGGTTTCAGCCCATTAATATCTCGTTGTATGGACCTGCAAACATGCAGAAATCCTTACGGGATATGAGCTGGTTCTTGCGTTACATCACTTATGCGATCGTTGCTGGGGATCCCAATATCATTACGGTGAATACTCGCGGCTTGCGGGAAATCATCCAAAATGCTTGCTCGGTACCTGCTACGATTGTGGCACTGCAAGAGATGCGGGCTGGATCGATCGGATATTTCACCAAGGATCCAGAGGCTCTAGAAATTGTCAGTCAGTACTTTGAAGTGATGATCAATGAGTTCAAAGCGTCTGCACCAGCGAATAAGCTGCGGCGGAGACCTTCTGACGATCAGCAAGGCTTGGAACTACCTCAAATCTATTCAGCAGCAGCCGAACGTCGCGTCAAGTATGCGATGAAACCAGGCTTGTCTGGAGTCGAGAAAAATGATGTGATTAAAGCGGCTTATCGCCAAATATTTGAGCGGGATATTACTCGCGCTTATGGCTTATCTGTTTCCGACTTGGAATCGAAAGTCAAAAACGGCGAGATCTCCATGAAGGAATTCGTCCGTCGCTTGGCGAAGTCTCCCCTGTATCAGAAGAATTTCTTTCTGCCGTTCATCAATAGCAGAGCATTAGAACTCGCGTTCAAGCACATTCTCGGTCGTGGCCCATCCTCCCGTGAAGAAGTCCAGAAGTACTTTAGTATCGTCTCCGCTAAGGGGCTAAATGGGCTGGTAGATGCCTTGGTAGACTCCTCCGAGTACTCAGACTACTTCGGCGAAGAAACCGTGCCTTACATTCGTGGTTTGGGTCAAGAAGCCCAAGAGTGTCGCAACTGGGGGCCGCAACAGGACTTATTCAACTACAGTGCGCCATTCCGCAAGATTCCTCAATTTATCACCACCTTTGCTGCTTACGATCGACCACTGGCAGATCAGCACGTCTACGGTTCTGGCAACGATCCGTTAGAGATTCAATTTGGCGCGATCTTCCCCAAAGAAACCCGCAATCCTAGCAAATCACCTGCTCCATTCGGTAAAAATACTCGCCGAATTCTGATTGCTCAAGGCCCTGGCATCAATAGCCAAGTCAGCAATCCTGGTGCCCGTGGTGTGACTCCCGGTACCCTGGGTGCGAAGATCTTTAAACTGGATCAATTACCTGGTGGCCCTGGGATTGGTAAAATATCCAAACCTGGTCAGGGTCGCAGTACTTCCTTCACGGAAGTTTCCACCCAAGCGGTAATTAAAGCAATTTACCTCCAAGTCATGGGTCGAGATGTCTACGAAGGACAACGCCTCAAAGTACAGGAAATCAAGCTCGAAAATGGTGATATCTCAGTGCGGGAATTTGTCCGCGCGGTAGCTAAATCCGACCTGTTCCGCAATACCTATTGGGCGAAACTCTACGTCTGTAAAGCGATCGAATTCATGAATCGTCGCCTGCTTGGTCGTCCGACTTACGGTCGCCAAGAGATGAACAAATACTTCGATCTTGCGTCGAAGAAAGGCTTCTATGCGATCGTTGATGCCATGATTGACTCTGCTGAGTACGTCGAAAGCTTTAACGAAGACATGGTGCCTTATAGCCGCTATCTGACACCAGCAGGTGTGAGTGGTCGAAGTCTGCGGGCAGGTAGTATCGCGGATACTGGCGTTGGTACTGTAACCAAAAATCAGTCCACAGCTACACCTCGATTCGTCGAACTCGGTGCAACCACAGGAACTCGTTCCCAGCCCGACATCGAATTCCGGATCAATCAGGGTGTCACCAAAAAACGCGAACAAACCAAAACCTTCAAGCTTACCCAGGCTGGAGACAAGACCCAGCTCAAAACCGTCATTCGTGCTGCTTACCGCCAAGTCTTTGAGCGGGACATCGAACCTTACATCGTTGCCAACGAATTCCGTGCCCTCGAAAGTAAGCTCGGTAACTCCGAAATCAACCTCAAAGAGTTCATCGAAGGACTCGGTTGTTCTGGCTTGTACTTGAAAGAGTTCTACACGCCTTACCCCAACACCAAAGTAATCGAACTAGGTACCAAGCACTTCCTCGGACGCGCTCCCCTAGATCAAGCAGAGATTCGGAAGTACAACCAAATCCTGGCAACCCAAGGGATCAAAGCCTTCATCGGCGCGATGGTAAATGGAGCCGAATACTGCCAAACATTTGGTGAAGATATCGTCCCTTACAACCGCTTCCTGACCCTGCCAGCGGCGAACTACCCCAATACCCAAACCCTCTACAACAAACTTACCAAACAAGATAAGCAAGTTGTGGTGCCAAGTTTTGACACGATCAAACCTCGGATGGATATGGCAAAGCTCCCACTTACTGGTAAAGCGATCGCTGATAATGCCGCTGCTGCCCGCCAGAAGGAGTCTCAGCTTGTCGCACTAGGTCGTTCCTCTAGTTTGACCATGAGCGAGCCTAACCTAGCGGTAACGGCGAATACAGCCCGTATCTTTCGGATGAACGGGAATATGAGTCAAACAGAAGCTACACTGGCGATCGAAGCCCTCTACATCCAAATCATGGATCTCGGTACTGGTGAAATTCCAGCCCAGTTCCGCCGTCAGGACTTAGAGAGCCAAGTCCGCAATGGGGTAATTTCCACTCGTGAATTTGTCGCTGCGCTGACTACTTCAGCCGCTTATATCGATCGGTTCTACACTCCATACCCTACTGCTAAAGCGATCGAATTCCTCTGTCGTCACCTATTAGGACGCGCCCCAATCGACCAAGCTGAAATCTCTGATTACAGCCGTGTGATTACAGAACAAGGCTTTATTGCTGCGGTTAACTCGATCGTTGATAGTGTGGAGTATTCCCGCTACTTCGGCGTTGATGTCGTGCCTTATCACCGTTCTCCTTCCCTGTCCGCAGGTAAGTAGGAAACAAACAAGAAACCCGACTTTTCCGAAAAAGTTGGGTTTCTTGCAGTAATGCTATGAGAGCAGATGAGAAATTAACTTCTCATCTGTTTTTCTATGAATTAGAGTACCAGTAAATCGAATTACTCTAGATTGGCAAGTAATAAAAAGCCGCTCCTAAGATGAAATAAGTTGCCAGCAATAACACACCTTCCAACCAATTAGATCGACCATCCAAACTAATTAAATTAGCCACGATTACCGCAACACCAACAGCAACAACTTCAAACGGATTGAAATTCAAATCCATTGGTTGACCGATCGCATATCCCACCAATACCAACAGTGGAGCCATTAGTAGAGCTACTAATAAACTCGAACCCATTGCCACAGAGACAGATAGATCCATATTATTTTTAATTGCAACACCCACAGCAGTTACATATTCCGCCGCACCGCCAACTAATGGTAGCAAGATTACTCCAGTAAATAATGGAGTCAAACCCAATCCTTTGGTAGCTGATTCTACTACGCCTACAAACATTTCTGATTCATAGGCAACCGCTAAAGTTGAGGCAACCAAAATCACCAGCCATTTTTTTAGATCTGGCTGGTGATGAGTAGCTTCAACCTCTAAATCGACTAAACTAACTTCATATAGATAGCTGTGAGTTTTGAGTGAGAAAACTAGGGTCAGCCCGTAGACTACGATTAGAATAATTGCTACTGCGATCGATAGTTGTTCGATCGCAAACACATCAGATTTATTAGCAGCATAAAACGCCATCGTCGGTAACAAAATAGCAGTCACCGCCAGCGTCATCGATGCGCCATTTACTTGGGCGACAATCGGTTTAAATTCTTGCTCTTTGTACTTTAATCCGCCTAGAAACATCGATAAACCCATCGCTAACAGCAAATTGCTGATAATCGTGCCAGTAATACTGGCTTTGACAATATCAACTAGCCCAGCTTTGAGCGCGACTAATGCAATAATCACCTCCGTCGCATTCCCAAATACCGCATTGAGCAGCCCGCCAATGGCGGGACCTGTGACTACGGCGATTTCCTCTGTGGCGGTACTTAGCCAGATTGCCAGTGGTACAATCGCCAAGGCTGAAGTAATAAATACAGTCAGATCTCCCCAATGTAGGTACTCAGCCGCGATCGAAATCGGTACAAAAGCCAGTAATCCAAAGGAGAGAATTTTCTTGATTTGCATGATCTCAATTGTTGGGCGGCTGGATTCCAGACGATTTTAGCGCAATTATTGATCCAAAATTTACTCACATCTTGCATCAATGTACAAATGAGGGTAGTTGACTACTCCTCGCCGTGAACGGCGGGGATTCCCTAGCGTCGCCACTAGGCTTTCTGTTTCTTTCCCTGTCTTGTTGCGCCTTCATGGTCGGGGAACCCCATACGTGTCAACTTAAGGATTCTGTAGAGGCTGAAAGTCTCATTCTCTCGTCCTAACACGATTTTTGTAGTGGCTATAACGGCGTAAGCTCGTTATCACTTTCGTTAAGTTGACACGTATGGGGGAACCCGACCGAAGCGCACCGCTTTCGGCTACGCTCAAGGCAAGCCCTTCGGGTTTTTTGCAACTGCCCTTCAGAGGATTCTCTGTCAGGTCTTATGTTCGCTCCACAGACTGAAACGGCTAGCCCAGCCGCCAGAATATTATGTGCAGCATTGATATCTCGATCGTGATTCATCCCACATTTAGGACATTCCCACTCTCTAATATTCAATGCTGGGCGGGTTCCCCGCCCACCAGGCAGCTTGTCTACGATATGCCCACAGCTTCCACACCTTTTGGAACTTGGGAACCAGCGGTCGATCTTAATCAGTTCTCGCCCATACCATTCGCATTTATAGGCGAGTTGGCGAATCAAATCACCCCAGCTAGCATCGCTGATAGAGAGTGCGAGTTTATGGTTCTTCACCATATTTTTGATAGCCAAATCCTCAACTACGATCGTTTGGTTTTCACGAACCAGTTGAGTCGTCAGCTTGTGCAAAAAATCCTTACGGGCATCGGTGATCTGCGCGTGGACTTTAGCCACTTGCAACTTAGCCTTCTGTCGGTTGTTACTCCCTTTTTGCTTCCTAGAAAGAGCCTTTTGGATTCTTTTAAGCTTCTTGCGAAGTTGCTTAAAGTGCTTGGGATTGGCAACCTTGTCGCCATTGCTGGTGGCAATCAAGCTAGTGATTCCCATGTCCAATCCGATTTGTTTGTCAGATTTTGGCAATTGGGCGATGTTGGTATCAACCAGCAAGGACGCAAACCAGCGACCACTAGCATCAAGTTTGACAGTAATAGTAGATGGGGTGCAGTCTTGGGGAACCGCCCTACTCCAGCGAATTGGCAAGGCTTCAGTGCATTTAGCCAGAAATACTTGACCATCTTTCCAGCGGAAACCAGCCTTAGTAAATTCCGCACTACCGCCCTGATGCTTCTTCTTGAAGTTGGGATATTTAGCACGTCCCGCCCAGAAGTTGCCAAACGCTTTTTGAAGATTTCTCAGTCCTTGCTGAAGCGGCACGGAGCTAACTTCATTCAAAAACTCAAGATCTTCTTCTTGTTTCCAGCCCGTCAACATGGCGGATGTTTGAATGTAGTCGATCCGCTCTTGGCGTTCGTACCACCCATTGGTTCTAGCATCTAAAGCTTTGTTGTACACTAGCCGCACACAGCCCATTGTCCGCCGCAAAAGTGATTCTTGCTCGGTGGTGGGGTAGAAGCGGTAGCAGTAGGCTTTTTGCATCTTTGCACTCTAGCATACTAAATGCAAAGATCTTATTTCTAATTCACAGCGCATACAGCTTAACTGCGTTTGCGCCTAGAAAGGCGGGGTTTTTACCCCGCTTCCTGATAAAAGACTCTGCCCCATACAATTAATCTGTAGGGGCGTGGCTTCATGCCCGCCCTGGATCTACGCTCAGTAGTAATACCTTAGTACTGATGCAAGCTATTGATTTATCGATTCTGCTCTGGAGCAGCGGCACCAAAGTTCCCAACGGCATCACGCGCAGATAAGCCTTCACTATTAGCTCCAAAATACCAGATGGCGATCGCCACCTCGCCCAGTGTCACTGTCTTCTTGGGTTGAAATAAAGTGGTATAGCCAAATACCCGCCGGATATTTGACTGCTCACCATTTTGAAAATCCGCTAAAACAGCCCGTAAAGCTTTGGGATCGATCTTCCCCACATCTTGAAATCCCCACGTCTGTTTTACGGCATCTAGGGAAGCCGCTGGCAGTGATTGCCGAGTATCGAGGGGGATTTTCCATAAAATCATCTGTTCTCGCGTCAGCGGCGTATCTGGACGGAACAGGACACTCGTAGCATCGCCGCTGAGGGGACTAGGAATCAATCCAGCTTCAGCCAGTCCCTGAATACTCGGAAAATCAGGATTGGTACTGGGGACATCCTGAAAAATTGGGTTGGTGTTAGTTGCAGCTAGTTTTATCTGTTGGGTGGGTTTGGTACCTGTGATCTTGTTGTGCGCGGCAACTAGCCACCGCGCATATTCACGGCGGGTGACAACGCGATTGGGGGCGGTATCTTTACTAGTCAATACACCGATCTTGGTTAAGTCGGTGAGATAGTCTGCGGTGGTTGTGGGTAATGAGCTGCTTGGTTTGCTGCTCGCAGCGGGAGATCCCGTGGGAGTCGGTGTGCTAGCTGCTGGAGTTGATGAAGTTGTCGCGGCTAGTAGGCTAATTGTGTAGGTCGTAAGTCCAGTTTGTTGGGTGTCGGTGCTGGGTTGAGGCGCGATGGTAACAGTTGTTTGCTGTTGCTTGGCAACTAATTGGGGGCTGCTGTCGCTGGGTTGGGTGGTGATTTCCCACTGCTGGGACGGGAGTTCTTGCTGGTAAAATTTGTAGACGGACTTGATCGAATCTGGAGTTGTCCAAGTGGTTACAGTTCCACCCTCTTTCGGTTCTACGGTGGATTGGAATTGAGCTTGAGTGTAGCGAGGAAATTCGGTGGGGAGAGCTTTGGCTGATTCAGTGGTAGTGTCTGAAGGTTTGGTGCTGATGGTAGTAGTATCTTTAAGTTTGGGATCTGGAGCGAGGTTATCTTGCAGGGATTTTCCGCCACCGCAGCCAGAAAGAGAAATAAGTGTCATTACTGCTAGACAGTGCAGTACTAATCTGCCAGGACGGATGAAAATAGTGCCAATCTGAGCAAGCAACACAATTATTTGTTAGATGAAGATGGTTTAATCATTCTACTATGGGAATCGCTGGAGTGAATTGGTTAGGATATAGACATGTCACCTCAATCGATCGCGCTGACAAATTAGGCGTTGCTGAATTGTTGTATGAATTACCTCTGATTCAAAGTCCCTCTCCCTGAGGGAGAGGGATTTAGGGTGAGGGTAAGATCTACGCATCATACCCAAATTCAGCAACGCCACAAATTATTCCTAATTTTCCTGATTTATTAACGTGAAACTCACTTTTATCGGTTTAAATAGCTGGTTACTGACTGTTGATGGTTTTCAGATCTTAATCGATCCGTGGTTGGTAGATTCGATCGTCTTTTACGGTTCACCGTGGATGTTTGAAGCCAAACACGTTACGCCACCTTGCTATACACCGGAAACTTTACCACCGATCGATCTAATCTTGATCACCCAAAGTCTCGACGATCATTGTCATCAGCCGACTTTAGCCCAGTTGTCCAAGCAAATTCGAGTTGTCGCCGCGCCGAGTGCGGTGAAAATTGTCGAGAGTTTGGGGTACGATCGAGTCACACGGTTAGCACCTTGGGAAACTTATTTACTCAATGAAAAGGTGGAGATTACGGCTACCCCAGGCGCGAAGATTCAAACAACACTGGAGAATGGCTTCTTGATTAAATCGCTCCAAAATGGCAAAACACTCTACTATGAACCCCATTTAGCAACCGATCGAGCCACAATCGACCGGATTAGTAAACAAGCTAAAATCAATACGATTATTGCCCCAATTGTTGGGCAGATTTTCCCTTTACTAGGCAAGGTAATTATGAATGCTCAGGATGCCTTCCAACTTGCCCAAGCCTTGCAGCCACAGTGGTATCTACCAACAGCGACGGGAGAAATTGACGTTAAGGGTATTTTACCGCAATTGACCAAATCGGATGGTTCGATCGACGAATTTGGTCAATTGCTAGCTCAGTCACAACTATCGACGCAGTTGCTGATGCCGCAACCAGGTGAGACTGTCTCAGTATAGAAAAATCGTCAGACTTTATTTTGGAGAGATCGGATAAATTCCCTAATAATATCAGTTTTGGTACGCTCAGTTTTTTCAGCGAAAGCTTCGAGAATTTTGAGTTCTTGTTCAGGAATTTTGACGTTTAATTGCTTGAGAGACATAGTGGGTGTACCTAAAGTGTTGTGTTGGCTTAATTGGTTCATGACATTCAGATCGGGATTGAAACTCGGATCTTGACGACACACAGCCATTAGCAGCAACCCAACTAGTTGAGTAACTGCTAACTCAAAGATGACCGCTAATCTCCAATTTATTTAGGACGACGATTGAGGAAGTCTGGCAAATTGGTATTCGTACCTTGAGGCGGCTGTGGCTTGGGAAAATTATCGCTACCAGTCGATAGTCCCGGTTGTTGTTTGCGAACTTGCTGTTCAGGTTGCATTGATGATATGCGTTGGGATGAACCTGGTGATTTTTGACGATGTGCAGGTTCGGAAAGCTCGCCTGTAAATCCGGTGGCGATGACAGTGATGCGGATTTCACCTTGCATCTGATGATCGATCACCGTCCCAAAGATAATATTCGCGTTGGGATCGACAACTTCATAAATTGTGTCCGCTGCGATTGTCACTTCGGCAAGTGTCAGATCGGCACCACCAGTGATGTTTAGGACTACTCCGCGTGCGCCTTCGATCGAAGATTCCAGCAGTGGCGAATGAATTGCTTGCATCGCGGCTTCTCGCGCCCGCGATTTACCAGATCCTTCACCAATTCCCATCAGTGCCGAACCTGCATCAGCCATCACTGCCCGAACATCGGCAAAGTCAACATTGACCATCCCTGGGATCGTGATAATGTCCGAAATCCCCCGCACACCCGCCCGCAGGACCTCATCAGCAGTCCGAAATGCCTCGTATACTGGCATGGTATCGCTGACTGCTTGCAGTAGTTTGTCATTAGGAATGATGATCAAGGTATCAACCTGACTTTGCAATCCACTAATGCCTTCTTCTGCTTGGTTTGCCCGTCGTCGTCCTTCAAAACTGAACGGACGAGTCACAACGCCCACTGTCAGAGCACCCATTTCTTTGGCGACTTCAGCTACGATCCGCGCCGCGCCTGTGCCAGTTCCACCACCCATTCCCGCTGTGATGAAAACGAGATCCGCGCCCTCAAGTGCGAGGGCGATTTCTTCACGAGATTCTTCTGCCGCTTTTTGACCGATGGCTGGATTGCCACCAGCACCAAGTCCACGAGTGAGTTTTTGACCGAGTTGAATCCGTCGCGTCGCATCAGAGTGAGACAACGCTTGCGCGTCGGTATTCATCGTCCAAAATTCGATCCCTTCGATGTCACCAATCATCCGGTTGACGGCGTTACTGCCACCACCACCAACACCAATTACCTTGATGCAAGGTGAATTGCTGTAAACTGTGGGGCGATCTGGCATTTGTTCATCAGTTGGGGAGTAAACATCTCGGCTGGCATTGCCGTTGTATCCTTGATAAAGCGGAGTGGAATTATTCATGTGGTAGTTATTCTGTGAACCCTTTAAAGCATATTAACCTGCATTATGAAGATTGTAGAGATTACCTAGATGTGTCGTGTACAGAATGTGGTCAGTGTTCAACCAATTTAGTCTAGCCGATCGGTAGATAGTCGATCGATCAGCTAGAATATAGATATTATATGGGCGCAATTTTGGATGTTTAAAATCCGCACTCGTATGCTATTGATGTAACTAAATGTATTAACTACTTCTGGTTAAGATTAGGTGTGTCTGGACTAGTGATACTAGGCTTGAGTTGAAACTTTGGAGCCTCAGGATTTTCTAGATCTAGATAATCGACATCTGCAACATTTACACCTTTTTGCCAGTCCCGCAGCCTGTCGAGCTGTTGAATCCGCTCATTCGATCGAGCATTCATTCCAGCCGCACCCAGCCGCACCTTACCGATTTCAGTCTGCACAAATAAGTTTTGGAGATCGCGACAGTCAACGATCCCAATTGCCACGGGACTAGTCTGGATCACTCGATACAATTGTGACCAGTCAGGACAGATCCCAGTCGATGGCAATCTCAATTGCAGCTTTGGCAAAGATGACAAGACTGTCGGCTGGTAGCTAGAAATTGGCAACTGGCGACCCTGTTCATCGACAAGTTTTTGAGACTGGGTATCATCATCCGGCATCACCTGAGCAATCGGCGGCAGATCTTCCACTTGGACGACGAGATGAGGGGGCAATAATCCTCGATCGATCCTAGCACTAGCGATCGATCCATTGGTAATTAATTTGGCTGTCAACTGTTCTGGAGCCAATTCCATCAGTAGTTTTGGATAAGGAATGGCTAGGATTGATCGAATTGCCTTGTCGGTGAGATATTGATTACCTTCTACCCGAATTTGTTCAGCTTTAGAAATCTTCCAGTCAGATCTGCTGACTGTCCAGGCAAATCCACCCAAGATCGCACTCATACAACCAAATCTCCACAAAGATTTGACAGCCCGAACTCGCCGTTGCTGTCTGGATTGCCGACGCTTCTTTAGTTGCTTCTTGCTAGGGACTGCGGGTTGCACTTTTGGGAGTGTGGGGGTTGTGGGGCACGGGGGCTTGGGGATTGGGGGCGCGGGGGCTTGGGGGTACGGGGTGTAGGAATCAAGATCCAGGATACTTCTTTCTCCCATGCTCCCATGCTCCCACGCTCCCACGCTCCCACACCCCCTCCCCTACTTGGGAATAAACTCAGTCCGAACTTGTTCCTTCCCACCGCTGACGACGATCGATTTGTCTTGGAGTTTCCCGACTCCACGAGCACCTGTAAATTTAATGGTGGGATCTATTTGTTGATAAATCACATTACCAGTTCCAATCAACTGTTGGGAAGTAATTTCCCAAACTAACTGATTTGCTTCAAGTTTGGCTTGATTGCGCTCGGCTACTGCCACAGCTTGCCCAGCTAGTGTCGCCAGTGATTTTTGGAGATCTAGTTCGCCCGTTCTTGCAGTCAGTGTGACAGCTTCTTTGCTGTCAACGATCGTCACTGGTCGATCTGCGGAAACTAATTCTCGATCGATGTTCCAGGCAAATGATTCACCATTAACTTGAATGAGGGGCTTGGTGGCGTTCAATTGCACATTTCCTTGCAAACCGATGATTTTACTGTCAAGTGCAGTAGAAAAGCTATTTGCCGTGACTTGACTGGTAATCTGCTGCTCTTGATAGCGTTGGATTTGGACAGGTTTATCACCGACAATTTTTTGATCTTTGACCAGCCAAATCATGTGATCTGTCTGCATTGCCAAACGCGGATCTTGATAATATGCGGTGATTTTACCAGACAGATCCAGTCGCTGCTTCCGGCTAAGATATCTTCCCTCATCTGCATTCACCTGGAATTTGGGCTGGTTAGCTTGTACCCTATCACGAATAGTTAGTAAGTCGGCTTTTGGTTGCCATTCTACTTCTTGCCCGATCAAAGTCAACTGGTTGCGAGTTTCTCTCGTCACCACATCACCGCGCAAGATGACTTTCTCGCCTGATTGTTCTACTTCGCCGACCTTTGCAGTGACACGCACAACAATTTTACCATCTTGATAAAATTCACCATCTAGATTGGTGACTCTAGCACGTTTTTTGTCAGGTGAATAAACACCTTTTTGAGCACGAACTTTCCACAAGGGCTGACCTTGTTTATCTACTTGTTGAAAGCTGAGATTATCCAACTCTAGTTTGGCTTCAATCGGTGCAGGAGATTGAGTAGGCTTCGACTTACTAGTGGAGCTACAGCCACTAATGCCGACAATTGAGATCGTCAAAACAATTCTCAGGATTCTAGTCCAGTGGCATAC
>JANNDL010000113.1:0-12564 GCA_031387665.1 Chamaesiphon sp. OTE_75_metabat_95
AGGAAATGAAATCGCTTTTGGTCAGTATGCCATGCAAGCGATCGAACCATCCTGGATCACCTCCCGTCAAATCGAATCATGTCGGCGTGCCATGAACCGCTACCTCAAGCGCGGTGGTAAAATCTGGATTCGGATTTTCCCTGACAAGCCTGTCACCATGCGCCCAGCAGAAACACGGATGGGTTCCGGTAAAGGTTCCCCAGAGTTTTGGGTAGCAGTCGTCAAGCCAGGTCGGATCTTATTCGAGATTGGTGGCGTTGCCGAAGACGTTGCTCGTGAGTCCATGCGTCTAGCGATGCACAAGCTCCCGATTAAGGTCAAATTCATTATCAAAGCACATTTAGAAGACGAAGCGGATTAAGGTTATGGCTCTGCCAAAAATTGCCGAAGTAATCAACTTAACCGACGAAGAATTAGCCGCTGAGATCATCGCTGTCAAACGAACTCTGTTTGACCTGCGCCTTCGCCAAGCTACCCGTCGGTTAACAAAAACCCACGAATTCAAACACAACCGCCATAAATTAGCGCAGTTGTTGACCGTGGAACACCAACGTAAAACCGCCAAGGTTTAGTCCACTCAATACACAAGTAACTAACATAAAATGGCAGCAAAAGAAAGAGTTGGCATCGTTGTCAGCAACAAAATGCAAAAAACGATCGTGGTATCGATCGAAAATCGTTCCGCTCACTCGAAGTACGGCAAAGTAGTTGTCAGAACCAAAAGATACAAGGTTCACGACGAAGAAAATCAGTGTAAAGAAGGCGATAGAGTCAAGATTTCCGAAACCAGACCTCTGAGCCGCACCAAACGCTGGACACTAGCTGAAATTCTCAGTACAAAAGCAACCTAATCTGTGGGAGTTGAAACGATGGTCGATTGGGAGTTGAGTTAATTCTCCCCGTCTCTCTTGAAGAGGTGCTGCACTTGGGGAAACCCCAAGACCGCACTTTTCGCTCCCCGTCTCCTCGTCTCCCCCTCTCTCTTGATTCGCTAGACCGTCGGGGAACCCGACGAGCGCGAATCGCTCCCCCTCCCCCATCTAAAATGATTCAACAAGAAAGTTATCTAACCGTTGCCGACAACAGCGGTGCTCGTAAAATTATGTGCATTCGCGTTCTCGGCGCGGGTAATCGTACTTATGGCGGCGTGGGCGACACCATCATCGCCGTTGTCAAAGATGCCACTCCCAACATGGCAGTCAAAAAATCTGAAGTAGTTCGGGCCGTGATCGTGCGTACCCGTCATACCATGCGCCGCGATAGCGGTATGAGCATTCGGTTTGATGACAACGCCGCTGTGCTTGTGAATGCTGATGGCAATCCCAGAGGTACTCGCGTTTTCGGCCCAGTCGCTCGCGAACTTCGTGAAAAAAGCTTCACCAAAATCGTCTCCCTGGCTCCAGAGGTACTCTAAAAAATGGCAAGACAAAAACCCAAAGTAAAGCATCGGATGCACGTCAAAAAAGGCGACACAGTGCAAGTTATCTCCGGTAGTGACAAAGGCAAAATCGGCGAAGTGCTCAAATCTATTCCCGAACTGAGTAAAGTGATTGTCAAGGGCGTAAGCATTCGCACCAAGCACATCAAGCCAGCTCAAGAAGGCGAAACTGGTCGGATTGATACTTCAGAATCACCGATTCATAGCTCCAAGGTGATGATTTACTCCACCACTGCTAACGTTGCTAGCCGCATCGGTTATACCGTTAACGCAGAAGGCAAGAAAGTGCGGATGTTGAAGAAAACTGGTGAAATCATCGACTAATCGGTGACTGGTTCTCATTAATTTATAACTGTTAACTATTCTCCTGACCAAGCCCAGGAAAATTACATATCAATATCATGGCACAACAACTTAAAACTAAGTTCCAAACAGAAATTTCTCCTAAGCTAATGGAGCAATTTGGTTACACCAACGTCATGCAAGTGCCTAAAGTGATTAAGATCACGATTAATAGAGGTCTAGGTGAAGCAGCTACCAATGCTAAAGCTTTGGAATCATCGATCGCGGAAATCGCCAAAATCACTGGTCAGAAGCCAGTTGTGACTCGCGCTAAGAAAGCGATTGCGGGCTTTAAAATCCGTGCTGGGATGCCTGTAGGTGTCATGGTGACATTGCGTGGCGATCGGATGTACGCTTTCCTCGACAGATTTATCAATCTCACCCTCCCTCGCATTCGGGACTTCCGAGGCATTAGCCCCAAGAGTTTCGACGGACGTGGTAACTACAGTATTGGGATTCGCGAACAACTGATCTTCCCTGAAATTGAGTACGACCAAATCGACCAAATTCGCGGGATGGATATCTCGATTATCACCACAGCCGATAACGACGAAGCTGGACGCGCACTGTTAAAAGAAATGGGAATGCCCTTCCGCGCCAGTTAATAGCTAGCTACAGGTGCAGCGGTAATCATGGTGTGGGTAATGGAGAGCAATGGCTCACCAATAGACACTTGCCAGCAACCACTCGCCACTAACCACCCTCAACAACAAATCAAAAATGGCGGCACACGATACCATCTCAGACATGCTGACTCGCATTCGGAATGCGAGCATCGTCAAACATCAAACCACCAATCTCCCCGCAACTAAACTGACTCGCAGCATTGCCACAGTCCTCAAACAAGAAGGCTACGTCGGCGACTATGAAGAAGTTGGCGAAGGGATTGACAAGAAATTAGTTCTTACCCTGAGATACAAAGGCAAAAACCGTCAACCCATTGTCACTGCACTCAAACGAGTCAGTAAGCCTGGATTGCGCGTTTATTCCAACCACAAAGACTTACCTAAAGTTCTCGGTGGAATCGGCATCGCGGTAATTTCTACTTCTAGTGGAATTATGACCGATCGTGAAGCCCGTAAGCAAGGCTTGGGCGGCGAAGTCCTCTGTTACGTCTGGTAACAGCTTTTTAAGTAGTCAGTAAGTAGAAATTAAGTTAACTCTTAATCTCACTGAATTAGTCACTTTATATGTACTAAGTCTTACTCCCCTGGCTCAAATATTCATCTTTGCGATTACCCATGTAAATCGCGATTCATTGACAAGGAGTAAATAATTAATTATGTCTAGAATTGGAAAACGTCCAATTCTTTTACCTGCGAAAGTTACCGTCGCTATCGATGGTCAATCAGTAGTTGTAAAAGGTCCAAAAGGTGAACTATCTCGTGTTCTTCCTGCTGAAGTAGTTGTCGTCATGGAAGGCGAAACTGTGATGGTAAATCGGGTAGACGATTCTCGTCCTGCTCGCCAACGTCATGGATTGTGTCGGACATTAGTAGCCAATATGGTTGAAGGTGTATCCACCGGATTCCAGAAGAAGTTGGAAATCCAAGGTGTTGGTTATCGAGCTGCGGTTGATGGCAGAATTTTGGTATTGAATGTAGGCTATAGTCTACCTGTTAAAATCGATCCGCCAGCGGGAATCACCATTGAAGTTCCCAAGGAAAAAAACACTAGTGTCACCATCAGTGGGATTGACAAAGAGTTAGTCGGAAATACCGCCGCCAAGATCCGCGACGTTCGCCCACCAGAAGTATACAAAGGTAAGGGTATTCGTTACGAAGGTGAAGTTGTCCGTCGTAAAGCTGGTAAATCTGGGAAGAAATAGAATATAAAATGAAACTAACTCGTAAAGAATCAGTTCAGCGTCGTCACCGTCGCGTTCGTAAGGACGTAAATGGTTCGACAGCTCGTCCCCGTTTGGCGGTATTTAGATCCCACCAACACATCTACGCTCAAGTCATCGATGATGTCCAGCAACATACCGTTGCCTCAGCCTCCAGCCTCGAACCCGAACTCAAATCTAGATTGGCTAGTGGTGGTAACATTACCGCAGCCATCGAAGTTGGTAAACTAGTTGCCGAACGCGCCAAAGCAAAAGGGATCGAAACAGTAGTATTCGATCGAGGTGGTAATCTTTATCATGGTCGTGTCAAAGCTCTGGCTGACGCTGCTCGTGAAGCTGGCTTGAATTTCTAATCCTAACTCAGTTTAAAATATCAGATTATGGCACAAGAACAACAGGAACGTCGCGGTGGCGGCGGTAGCGGCGGCGGCGAACGTGGCGGAGATCGTCGCGGTGGCGGTGGTGGTAAAGGCGGCGGTGGTAAAGGCGGCAGCCGAGGCAAGAAAGAAGAAAAAGAAATCACTTACCAAGAACGGGTAATCCAAATCCGGCGGGTGAGCAAGGTAGTTAAGGGTGGTAAAAAACTCAGCTTCCGCGCCATCGTCGTCATTGGTAACGAAAAAGGTGAAGTTGGTGTGGGCGTTGGTAAAGCCAGCGACGTAATCGGTGCAGTCCGCAAAGGCGTAGCCGACGGCAAAAAACACCTGATCACGATTCCGTTGACAAAATCGAACACTATTCCACACCCGATCGTTGGTGGTGGCGGTGGTGCTAATGTGATGATGCGCCCTGCTGCTCCTGGTACAGGGGTAATTGCTGGTGGAGCTGTCCGCACAGTATTAGAACTCGCCGGAGTCAAAAACATCCTCGCGAAACAACTCGGTTCTGGCAATCCTCTAAACAATGCCCGCGCCGCAGTCAACGCCCTCAAGACACTTCGCAGCTTCAATCAAGTCGCCGAAGATCGCGGCTTAACCGTTGCTGACTTATTTGCATAATTAACTAAGGGATAGGGAATAGGGGATAGGGAATTTATCTCAACGTCCCCGCTCCCCGCTCCCCGCTCCCCCCTATTTACAAACATGAGATTAACAGATCTAAAACCCAAAGCGGGTTCTAAACATCGCAAACGCCGGATTGGGCGAGGTATTGCGGCTGGACAAGGTGCCAGTGGCGGTTTCGGTATGCGCGGTCAAAAGTCACGTTCGGGTAGTCCTACCCGACCTGGATTTGAGGGTGGTCAAATGCCCCTCTACCGTCGTTTACCTAAACTAAAGCATTTCCCCCTGATCAACCAAAAGTTTTTCACAGTAATTAACGTCTACAAGTTAGCTGAGTTACCTGCGAACACTGAAGTTACATTAGAATCGCTGATGAAAGCTGGCATCGTCACCACAAATGACGGTCCGCTAAAGTTATTAGGGGAAGGCGAGATCACTGTCGCCCTCAACTGTAAGGCAGCAGCCTTTACAACTGGAGCAAAAGCCAAGATTGAAGCCGCTGGTGGCACTTGCGAAGTAATTTAAGATGTCTGCATCTGAACAATTGTCGCAACTGAAAAAATAACTGAATCCAGCATTGCCGCTGACATAATACTGGCAGTGCTGGATGCTTTTTTTCATCCCCAGAATTAACAGGAGAATTGTATACTTAAATTCATAAAGGTAACAGTTCTTTATATTTGAGTTTTGATATTAAAAAATTTACTGAGGTAATCTTAGATGGACGCTAATAGAGAAAAAGCACCGTCACCCCAAGAGACGTTTGTGCAGATGGCTCAGGCGGCTGGCTTGAGAGGAAGAGTTTTGGTTACTCTGGGTATGCTGATTTTGGCACGGTTTGGTACATTTATTCCGGTACCAGGGATCGATCGACTCAAGTTTGCCGAAGATTTCAAAAATAACCCAGCATTTGGCGTTCTAGATATCTTTTCTGGAGGTTTGTCTACGTTAGGAATTTTTGCATTAGGTATTATTCCCTATATCAATGCTTCGATCATTATTCAATTGCTAACAACGGCTCTACCTGGACTTGAAAAGCTCCAAAAAGAAGAGGGTGAAGCTGGACGGCGCAAAATTTCCCAGATTACCCGTTATGTAGCAGTCGGCTGGGGATTCGTTCAAAGTCTCGGCTTCGCTCTTTACCTGAATAATCAAGTTGACAGCAATGGTGTGGCGAAGTACCTTTTACCAGGGCACACACCTGGAATCTTCTTCATTGTTAGTACCGCGATGGCGTTGACCGCTGGTGCGATGTTTGTGATGTGGATATCGGAGCTAATCACTGAAAAGGGGATCGGTAATGGTGCTTCACTACTAATCTTCCTCAATATTGTCGCTGTTTTACCTAAATCATTCTCTGATACGTTCAATCTGGCTCAGAGTGATAGCTCGATCCTCACGCCAACTATCGCACTGCTAGCAGTCTTCATCTTGATGACTGTGGGGATTGTGTTTGTGCAAGAAGGCACCCGTCGCATCCCGATCATCTCTGCTCGTCGCCAAGTTGGACGTAGAATCCAACGTGAGCGGACTAGCTACCTGCCACTGCGCCTCAATCAAGGTGGCGTAATGCCAATTATCTTCGCATCTTCAGTCTTAATTTTACCTGGTGCCCTAGCATCATTTATTGCAACCAGTGGTGCTGGTACTGGTGTCGTCGAAGCAGTAACGAAGATCCGCGACTTCCTCTCTCCATCTGGAGGCGGTTATGTGCCGTTTTACCTGATTTTGATCGTTTTCTTCAGCTATTTCTATAGTTCGCTGGTGGTGAACCCCATCGACATGGCTCAAAACCTGAAGAAAATGGGTGCCAGTATTCCAGGCATTCGTCCAGGTGTAGCAACTACTAAGTACATCGAAGGTATTCTTGCTCGACTTACTTTACTGGGTGCGATCTTCCTAGGTGTTGTCGCAACTGTGCCAACAGCGATCGAAAGTGCCCTCAATGTCAGTACCTTCAAGGGTTTTGGGGCAACTTCACTCTTGATTTTAGTTAGCGTTGCGATCGATACTGCTAAACAAATTCAAACTCTGGTCATCTCTCAGCGGTATGAAGGGATGATTGGTAAGGATTAGTGAATAGTGGATAGTGGATAGTGGATTGCAATTAATTCTTTATAATTTGCCCACTATCCGCACCATTTACTCCCACCATCCACCATCCACCATTCACCATCCACCCTTCCATGACTAGACTAATTTTTCTCGGTGCCCCTGGTGCGGGCAAAGGCACTCAAGCCCAAATATTGGCTGAATCAGCACAGATCCCCCACATTTCCACTGGCGATATCTTACGAGCTGAAGTCAAAGGACAGACAGAATTAGGGCTAAAAGCCAAATCCTACATGGATAAAGGCGAACTAGTTCCCGACTCGCTGATTCTGGATATGATTCGCGCCCGATTGAGCCAACCTGATGCTATTAGCGCGGGTTGGATCCTAGATGGTTTCCCCCGCAATGTCTCTCAGGCGGAATTTCTTGATCGATTGCTCGCCGAAATCAGTCAGAATTACAACTTGGCAATCAATCTCGACGTTCCTCAAGACAGATTAGTCGAAAGATTGCTCAATCGCGCCACTATCCAAAATCGTCCAGATGACACCGAGGATGTCATTCGCAGGCGGTTGGTTGTCTATGACGAGCAAACACTACCCCTGATCGATTACTATCGGCAGAAGGGCGTTTACCGCGAGGTTAATGGCGATCGAGATTTGGCAACCGTCACTGGCGATTTAGAGGCATTGGTCAAATAGAAGACAAAAGAA
Organism: Chamaesiphon sp. OTE_75_metabat_95; assembly: GCA_031387665.1. Classification (GTDB taxonomy): domain Bacteria; phylum Cyanobacteriota; class Cyanobacteriia; order Cyanobacteriales; family Chamaesiphonaceae; genus Chamaesiphon. The sequence continues at coordinate 7,393 of JANNDL010000113.1, forward strand.
CTGGGGGACTTAGAGCCAAATGTGTTAAGCCATATCTCCCCGTCACACCGTCTCCTTGTCTCCCCTGTTAAAATAGAAACAACATTCCACTACTCCATTTGAGGTAATTACCAATTGTCTAAACAAGATTTGATTGAAATTGAAGGCACGGTAACAGAATCCTTGCCTAACGCGATGTTTCGAGTCGATCTAGATAATGGGTTTAACGTTCTAGCCCATATCTCCGGCAAAATTCGTCGCAACTATATTAAAATTCTCCAAGGCGATCGGGTCAAGTGTGAACTCACTCCTTACGATCTCAGTAAAGGGCGAATCACCTACCGACTAAGAAATAAAAAATAATTGAGATTGGTTGAGAGAATAGTTAGGAGCGAAACTGCTCAAATCATTGATTAACAAGCATTACACTCCCAACTCCTAACTCCCAACTCCCAACTTCCGTGACTGGTAGATCGTCGCCAGCCAAATTGTCGCGTAATCACTACTGACAATTTGTTTAAAAATGTTATAATATTAAGCTTGCAGTGTTGTCTAAATTGGCATGAAAGTCAGAGCGTCTGTCAAAAAGATTTGTGAAAAGTGTCGCGTCATTCGTAGACGGGGCCGGGTCATGGTGATTTGTGCCAACCCGAAACATAAACAGCGTCAAGGTTAAGATAGCTAGTCCAAGTTGCTAGTTAGTTATTTAGACCTATGGCGATCGAATGGAATTGAATCAGAGCAAAGGATTGGGCGAGTTGCGCTAGTTCCAAGCCAAGCTCTGTAATCGAGCCATCGATTCGAGATCGAGATCAAAGTATAGTGGAGAAACAAGTGTGGCACGGATAGCAGGCGTAGACCTCCCTCGCGACAAGCGAGTGGAAATAGGTCTTACATACATTTTTGGCATCGGCTTAACCCGCGCCAAAGAAGTAATAGCAAAGACGGGTGTAAATCCAGATACACGAGTTAAGGATTTATCAGATGCTGAAGTTACCCTCCTACGGGAGCGGGTAGAAGGCGATTATCAGATTGAAGGCGATTTACGTCGCTGGGAAGCGATGAACATCAAACGATTGGTGGACATCGGATCCTATCGGGGACGCAGACACCGGATGGGTTTACCTGTTCGCGGTCAGCGCACTCGCACCAATGCACGCACCCGTCGCGGTCGTCGCGTTACAGTCATGGGCAAGAAAAAAGCTCCAGGCAAGAAATAAGATGCTTCGATGGTTGTGGCAACCTAGTAGCCAATTGGCGATTAGCAAACTTTATTGTTGCTTCTCGCCAATTAGTGTGTCTGGATAGTCTCACCAAAGAATCAATGATGGTAAGTAGGGAATAGGGAATAGAGAATGGGGAATAGAGAATAGTAAGCATGTATGCTCAACTATCAACTATCAACTATCAACTATCAACTATCAACTATCAACTATCAACTGAATTGCAGCCGATGTTTTCATCGATTACCTCATTGATATTTTCTAATACATAGACCGACATGGCTCGACAACCTAGTAAAAAGACTGGACCTAAAAAGCAGAAGCGCAACGTTCCAAACGGCGTGGCTTATATCCAGTCAACATTCAATAATACGATCGTCACGATCTCAGATGCGAATGGAGATGTAATCTCCTGGGCATCTAGCGGATCCAGTGGCTTCAAAGGCGCGAAAAAAGGGACACCATTTGCAGCGCAAACCGCAGCAGAAACTGCTGGTAAACGGGCAATGGATCAGGGAATGCGTCAACTGGAAGTGATGGTCAGCGGGCCTGGTGCGGGTCGTGAAACAGCGATTCGTGCCCTCCAAGGTGCAGGGTTAGAAATAACTCTAATTCGGGATGTCACTCCAATTCCACACAATGGTTGTCGTCCGCCGAAGAGACGGAGAGTCTAAGCTTAATTATTCTTAACTTATAGTAACTGCGCTGGCAATAGCCAATGTTAGTAATTATGAATTATTAGTTGTTATGTTAGAGAAGATGTGTTAGCTATCTAGCTGTCATCTGTAAAAAGATTAAAGTTAAGTACAAACTGGGTAGGGAGGTCACTCTGTGGCGCAGTTTCAGATCGAGTGTGTCGAGTCTAAGACCGAGTCAAATCAAAGTCAATATAGTAAGTTTATCCTGGAGCCGCTCGATCGCGGTCAAGGTGTAACGATCGGTAACTCATTACGGCGGGTATTACTGTCCAACTTAGAAGGGACATGTATTACGGCGGTACGGGTAGCCGGACTAATCAAAGACGAAAAAGCTGGTGTCAAGCCAGGAACCGTCAACCATGAGTTTGCGAGCTTAGTTGGTGTGAGGGAGGATGTGTTAGAACTCCTGCTGAACATGAAAGAAGTCAAGCTCAAAAGTTATACCTCTCAACCGCAAATCGGTCGATTGAATGTAACTGGGCCAGCCGAAGTTACAACTGCTGATTTTGAATTACCTTCAGAAGTAGAAGTTGTCGATCCTCATCAGTATGTGGCGACAGTCGCAGCAGGTGGGAAGCTGGAGATGGAATTTAGAATCGAACGAGGCAAGGGCTATCGATCGGTAGACAAATTCCGCGAACATGGTCTAGCAATGGACATGCTCCAAATCGATGCTGTATTTATGCCTGTAATTCAGGTTAACTACACTACCGAAGACGTGCGAATCGATGGCGCAGTTGAAAAAGATCGGTTGATCTTAGAAATCTGGACAAATGGTAGTCTGACACCCCAAGAAGCACTGAGTGAGTCTGCCAAAATTTTGGTCGATCTGCTCAACCCGCTCAAGGATATCAGCTTGGAATCTTTCCAGCCAGAATATGCCGATGAAGAAGATCCTTCTAACCAAATTCCAATCGAGGAGCTAAATCTCTCCGTTAGGGCATACAACTGCTTGAAACGAGCGCAGATTAACTCGGTTTCCGATCTGATGGGCTACACCCAAGAAGATCTGTTGGAAATCAAGAACTTCGGTCTCAAGTCCGCTGAGGAGGTTATCGAAGCTCTCGAAAAGCGAGTGGAGATCAAACTCCCCCACGATAAATCAGTGAAAGCCTGAGTAGATCGGGGCGCAGTAGCAAGCGACAGATTAGCGAAGTAGATTATACTACCTATCTTTACTAATCCTGAGTCGTAAACTACTGTATCGAAAAGCCCCAAGGGAGTTTGATCGTCACAGTCTCATTTGCATAAATCGCGAGTTACCGGATGGTTATTCTAAACGGTGACTCGATCGAATTATGCAGTTCAAGTCGAAATATCATCAGATAGCTCGATCATTTGTAAAACCAAGGAGAAATATAATGCGTCATCGCTGTCGCGTGGCAATGCTGGGCAGACCAGCAGACCAACGGAAAGCCCTGTTAAGGTCTTTGACCACCGAACTAATCCGTCACGGTAGAATCACCACCACTCTGGTCAAAGCGAAAGCTATGCGCCCAGAAGTCGAAAAAATGATTACCCTCGCCAAATCTGGCACCCTTGCGGCTCGTCGTCAAGCTCTAGGCTATATCTATGACAAAGACTTAGTTCACGCTTTGTTTGAGTCAGCACCCGAACGCTACGGCAGTCGTCAAGGTGGTTATACTCGCGTCGTGCGGACTGTCCCCCGTCGTGGAGACAACTCCGAAATGGCAATTATCGAACTGATGTAGAGCCAATTAATGGCTCCTGTTACTTGTGAATCAATGGCTAAGAAAAACCACCAGCTCATAACTAACAGACCACCAGAACGTGTTGCCCTTGTGATTCAGTATGCAGGTGCCAACCTGTGTGGCTGGCAAAAGCAACCTTTTGGGCGGACAGTCCAGTCCGAAATTGAACGAGCAATTGAAAAATTTCTCGGTCAGCATGTGGAAATCTATGGTGCTGGTCGCACTGATGCAGGCGTTCATGCTGCGGCTCAGGTTGCCCACTTTGATAATCCCAGTCTGATGCCTGCCGCTAATTGGGCAACAGCCATCAACAATCGGTTGCCAGATGATATCCTCATCCGTGCTTCCGCTGCTGTCGCTGATAATTGGCACGCTCGGTTCTCAGCTAGATATCGACGGTATCGGTATACCATCTACACGAATAAGCAGCCAAACCTGTTTGTCCGTCCCTATACGTGGCATTACTATCACGAACCTTTGGATATTACGCTGATGCAAGCTGCCATCGCGCCTCTGCTTGGTAAACATCATTTAGGTGCTTTTCACCGAACTGATTCCAGCAGGACTCACTCCTGGGTAGAGATTCAGGCGATAAGCTGTGAGCAGTCAGGGGACTTTATCCATATTGAAGTCCAAGCAAATGGATTTCTGTATGGGATGGTGCGACTGCTAGTTGGGATGCTAGTCAGAGTGGGTAATGGCGATTTATCGATCGCTGATTTCACCGAAATCTGGCAAAACGACCAGCGCGGCGAGGTTCACCACTCAGCAACGGCAAAGGGGCTATGCTTACTCCGAGTCGGCTATGTAGATTTTCCTTTCCCTGAGTCCGTCTGGTACGATACCCAACCACAATTTCTGTTACATCAAAGTTAGTTATTATTTATAGCTTTACTCAATTAACAATGTTGTGTTTTACTACGCGGTCAGTGAGCGTAGTCGAACTGCAACCCAACCTACAACTGATATAAGAACGTGGAAAAAACATACTTACCACCAACCAATAACACGGCTGATGCCAAGTGGTACATCATCGACGCAGCCGACCAACGCCTCGGTCGTCTCGCGAGCCAAATCGCAATGGTCTTGCGCGGCAAAAACAAGCCGACCTTCACTCCTCACATCGACACTGGCGATTTCGTCATCGTGATCAATGCTGAAAAAGTTCAGGTGACTGGTAAAAAAAGCACTCAGAAAGTCTACAGAAGACACTCTGGTCGCCCAGGCGGGATGAAAACAGAAGTTTTTGCCAAACTGCAAGTCCGCATCCCTGAGCGGATTATCGAACAAGCTGTCAAAGGCATGTTACCCAAGAACTCAATGGGTAAACACCTATTCACCAAGATGAACGTTTACGCAGGCACCCAGCATCCTCATGCTGCTCAGAAGCCTGAAGTCTTGGTTATCAACACTCTCCCTAACGCATAATCATGGTAGAAGCAAGCAAAAAAGCAGTTTACTGGGGTACAGGTCGTCGGAAAGCCGCGATCGCCCGCGTCCGTCTCGTGCCTGGCACTGGTAAACTAGTAGTCAACGGCAGAACTGGCGAAGACTACTTCA
>JANNDL010000148.1:0-4093 GCA_031387665.1 Chamaesiphon sp. OTE_75_metabat_95
CTACAAGCACCTAACGATATTGCGCTGACACAACTTACAATAATTAAACTAGTTTTGATAAATTTCATCGATCGATAATCTTTAATATTTAGTAAATGATAATTTCACACGATCGCTATCATGTCATCACAGTCGATCGAATCGATCGGGTATTACAGGCATATTTTCCCATTTTGGCAAATATGTGTGAAATTTTAGTGAAATTAGCTACGCGAATTGATTTAGCGATCGGGTAGTGAGAATTTACCTCGGCTATCCCTGCAATCTGCAATAATTCATTTTGCATAAATCCGTAATATCCATAATCTCAACACAGCACGAGTAAGTGGTTGCTGATGCAGTCGGAACATGGTACGGTAGAGTTAATCGTATATAAGCAAGTGCTTACTTATATTTTAAGCGGATTTAGCCATGAATAAATATTTGGGTTCCGACCCTTCAATAACTCTAGGTGAAGCGATACAGAAACTGCGGGCATCTGAGCCGGAAAACTTTGCCAATCGAGCTTCAGTAGACATGATCCAATCGTTAGAGCAACATGACGCAGTACATATCTTGTTCGATCTTGGTACTTCAATTCAGGATGAAATTGCTGCACATATCTGGATGATGTTGGCAACAACCGCGAATATGAGTCAGATGCATCGTGCTGTTGCCACTCAAGAACATCGCAGTGTTTTGGTGGGAATCGGACATTTCCAGTTGATGGGGGTCTGGTGTTTGAGCCTGCCACGTATTATCGGGATCTTCTTCAAAAGCTGGCGGCTGAAGCAGAAAATCGTCGTAGAGGATCTGTCGAAGCTCAAACAACAGTCAGTCTTGGCAATTCGCCAAGACCACGGTATCGTCTTGTAAATGTGTCCAACGAAGCATCAAGATACCCACAACACGCAACTCAAGCTAAACTAAATGCCCCGACAGAAAACCATTACTGATGACGAAATTCTGGCTGTGGCACGAACGCTCTTTCTCCAGGTAGGAGCAAAGGCATCGACACGAACGCTAGCTAAACTGGCGGGGATCTCTGAAGCAGTGATTTTTCAAAGATTTGGCACCAAAGAAAATCTGTTCTTTGCCGCAATGGTGCCGCCAACAGCACAGCTTGAGACTATATTTGCGGTGCGAATCGGGGCGGAACGGGTGGAAACTAACCTGCAATCGATTTGTGTGCAGATTGTGGCTTATTTCCGTGAGGTAATGCCCATTTTTCTATCTTCGATCGCGCATCCATCCTTCGATCTGCCAACTTTTTTGCAACGTCACACGCTGCCAGCGATGCAAATTAGCGATCGACTCTGTACTTATCTCAATGCTGAAGCGGATTTGGGACGCATCCGTCCTGGTAGTGCCGAGACGATGGCAGCTATTTTAATTTCACACTTGCATCATCTCGCGTTATCGGAAACGATCGGTTCGCATCACTCGCATCACTCACTCGATCTCGTTGACGAAGCCTACCGGAACGATAATCGAGCTATTACCGATGCAATTACACTGTTGTGTCGGGGTGCGATCCCATAAATCATCCATTTGTCACAAATCGAATAACTATCTCGTCTGAATTAAGTTAACCCTCTAGCTGCCATCCCCATGAACGAACTATTCGACAGTTTTGACACCATATTAAGCCAAGCCGCACCCAAAATTGCCAGTCGCCTCCAGCCTGGATTGACGATCGATCTCATCCAGGCTCAAATTGCTGGATACTCATGGACGTTTCCCCAAGCGGCTTTCGACCTGTATCAATGGCACAATGGGCTTTCCGGTCAGCCAGGAAAGTTAAATTTGGTGGAAAAATTACTGAGGGTCAAAGGCAAATGGCATGGAGAATTATCGGGTCGAGAAAACGAAATCCATTTGCAATTGGGCGATCGATTAATTATTGCTAAATTCTTACCATTAGATTATGCCTTAGCCGGACATCGCCATCTCAAATTGGGCAGATGCCCGATCGATCTACTACCATTTGCAATTTTGAATGATCGCAACAATACCATTTACTGCATGATGCGTTTAGATCCAGAAAATCCGATCGTCTATTGTGCCAACGGGACAAAGCTCCCACCGCTGAGTGTGACTGAATCATTTTTAGCAAATCAGCCCCAATTTAATCGATCGAGCGATTTAATTGCATTTTTGAATGTAGTTTTTCAGGATCGATTGAATTCGATCGCGATCGCTGATAATAATCCATTAGATTGCGAACTCGACCCAACAAAGTTCGAGCGACTATACCAACAATATAGATCTCTAAATGAATAACTGACTCTTGATGAGATCTATACTCCTCTGGGGGGGAGGGAGTAGTTTACATGTGCATGAAAAATTGTTCTGGTTTAGGATCTTCTGCTTTTTTCGGGAATAAATGCTTGCCAAACTTTGCGTATAGAGCGGGTAATACTAATAATGTAATCGCCGTAGAAGTAAACAAACCACCAAAGACGACGATCGATAACGGCTGTAATAATTCCTGTCCCGATCCACCTTGAAATACCATCGGTGCTAAACCCAATCCTGAAGTTAAAGCTGTCATCAAGATCGCATTTAGTCGTTCCATCGAACCTTTGACAATGATGTCTTTCATCGGCATTCCTTCGGCATATTTAGTATTGTAGTTATCTACTAGCAATAATCCGTTTCGAGTTGCCACCCCAAATAAGGATACAAATCCCACTAAAGATGCGACCGAAATTACGCCACCCGTCAGAGCCACCGCAATTACCCCACCAACTAAGGCAATTGGCAAGTTAATCATAATCATGGCTGTTGAAGCGATCGACTTAACAGACAAATACATCAGGACAGTAATTGCAATGAACGCGATCGCGCTGAAAACTAGAATGTTTTGAGTGGCGCGTTCTTCAGCTTCAAATTGACCTGCATATTGAATGAAATACCCCGTTGGTAATTGGACGTTGCTTTTAACTTTAGCTTCGATTTCAGTAACGATCGATCTGATGTCGCGACCTTTCGCATTAGCTGAAACGACGATTAAGCGCGAAACATTTTCCCGATTGATAGTATTTGGCCCCGTCCCTTCTTCAATCTTAGCGATGCTACCTAACGGAATCTTTTGCTTATCGGGAGTATCGATGAGGAGATTGCGGATGGTATCTAGATTCTGCCGTGCTTCGGGTTTCAACCAGACTAGTAGATCGAAAGATTGTTGATTTTCTAGTACTTTAGAAACAACTCTACCATTGAGAGCAGTTTCGATCGTCTCTGATAAATCGCCTACCGTATGTCCGTACCGACTAGCTGCATCGCGATTCTCTTTCAGAGACGCTACGCGAACGAATTTAATTTGAATTTGTGGTACTGGAAATTGAGGTTCGAGTTGTAGATCGACGACACCATCGACTGTTTTCATCTGCTGTTCTATTTGTTGTCCGACTTTTCGTAACTCAGCTAAGTCAGAACCGAAAATTTTGATGGCGATCGAACTGCGTACCCCCGATAAAACTTCGTCCATTCGATGTTGTAAAAAGCCCCCGATATTTGCGGCTGCGCCTGGTATTTTCTCGAAGGCTTTTCGCATCACTTTGAGCGATTCTTCGCGATCCTGCATTCCTAATTCACTGAGTTCGATATCGACGTGAGCGACATTCACACCTGCGGCTTCAGAATCACCCGCAGCGCGTCCGGCACGAGTTTGAATAAATTTAAACCGCCGATCATTTTTCAATGATTCCTCGACCGTATAACCTGCTTTGGTGCTACCTTCGAGGGAAACAGTTGGGTAAGAAATTAAGGTATTTACCATCGTCTGTTCTTGAAATTCTGGTAAAAATGCTCTACCAAAGGAAGGAATAACTATAATGGATGCGACAGTCAGAACTGTAGCAATCCCCATAATTAACAGAGGGCTTTTCATCGAAAAATTCAAACACGCGCTGTAAATACCCTTACAAAATCTCGCCAGCCAGGGTTCTCGCTGTGACACCTTCGTGGCGGGTAATAAAATTGCACACAGAGCCGGAGAAACGAATAAAGATTCTAAACTAGAAACGACAACTACTGCTAAATAAGCAATCCCCATCGGGGTAAAAATCTTCCCCTCAATCCCTGGTAATGTAAAGATCGGTGAAAAGAC
>JANNDL010000171.1:0-7626 GCA_031387665.1 Chamaesiphon sp. OTE_75_metabat_95
GATTAGCTTGAGGACGCTTACTGGCACCTGTTCCCACTCTTCTGGGGTAATTGCTGCTATTAGTTCGGGCACTGTTTTTTCCATCTGCCTTACGTTAACAGATTTTCTCTATTTTTGTTACCCCCCGTGAACTTCTACGAAGATCTAGCCAAGCCACCTAAATGGAAGATTGAAAATATTCGCAGGTTTATGATTTTTATCGGCCCGATTAGCTCTATTTTTGACTATGCTACTTACGCCATCATGTGGCTGGTATTTGGAGCGCATTCTGTAGATCGTCAAGCCTTATTCCAAACAGGTTGGTTTGTCGAGAGCCTGATGACTCAAACCCTAATCGTCCATGTTATTCGGACGGCGAAGGTGCCGTTTTTCCAGAGTCGAGCTTCTTTACCGATGCTGCTAATTACCGCGACTGTAATGTGTATCGGGATGTATCTGCCATTTTCGCCGATTGGCTCTAGTTTAGGATTTGTCCCGTTACCAGCGGTTTATTTTCTGTGGTTAGCTGGCATCCTGACTTGCTATTGTATGCTAACTCAATTTGTCAAAACTTGGTTCATCGAGAAATATGGCTACACCTAATTCGAGACACAGCACCTCGCCGCAGCATAAGGCTACTGGAACTTGTCGAGGTCATGTTCTCGATCCGACTGTGAGTGAATTTAGTAACAATGGGTAGACTATGTACGATCGGGAGAGTATTCTCAAGTTGTAAAACTTTCACCTCGTGAAAGTGTCTCTAGGCATGTACTTGAGCTTTGATGGGTGAGACAAACAACATAGTGATATCCATGACTAGCACCTAAACATTGAGGAGCAGGACGAACCTAAAGTTTAAAGTTCAGTTTTGAAGACAAGCCGTCTTTTGACAATTTACTAGTATTTTTGTTCTATAATAAGCTTGAAACCTAATTTCTGGTGATCGCAATGAATACATTTACGATCTATAACGCTAAATCCCAGTTCTCCAAATTATTATCCCGCGTAGAGCTTGGAGAAGAGATAATCATCTCCAATCGCGGTGTCGCGGTTGCTAGGTTAGTTCCGATGGAAAATAAGCGATCGCGCAGTCGCAGTATGGGTGTCGATCGCGGCTTGTATTACATCCCATCCAGTTTTAACAACCCGCTGCCCCCTTATTTATAAGTCCTAGTTTTTTGGTATTTCACCTAAACAAGAGTAAGGAATCTATCGCGAGTGAAGATACTAATCGATGCCCAGTGTTTTTTGTGGTGGTTTGTCGAACCCGATCGATTGAGTGTGGAAACGATCGCCGCCATCTCTGATGAAACTAACTCAATCTGGTTTTCGGTTGCCAGCGCGTGTGAGCTGACGATTAAGGTGTCACTAGGAACGTTATCGCTGCCCGAACCGATCGATTCGTATCTTGCCAGTCGGATGAAAAAGTTGCGGGCACAATTTTTAGATATTCGAGCGGATCAAGTCTTGAAGCTAGCAACATTGCCACTAGATCGATTCGATCTCATCCTCCTCGCCCAAGCACAAGTCGAGGGGATGACCCTCGTTACCGCTAATCCAGATCTGGCCGATCGTGATGTGGAAATCCTTCTCAACGACTCGGACGAAGGCAACATAAAGCGAATGTCCGTGAGTCAAAGAGCCAGAGCAGAATTAGCGTCAGGCAAAAGTCTAAATCGATAGTCGCCAAGTTCGAGTACCGTCGCTATCGACCGTAAATGCTTACACCGTGAGGAGTGGTTATTCAGCTAAATAGCTGAATAACCACTCCATTTTTTTATTAATTGTAAAGTTCTGTTTGGTTTGCAATTTGCTATTGATTATTTTTGGAGATCGTTTATAATCTCATGCGGATAAAAGAGGACGTAAATTTAACCTGACCAGCTAATCAAGTCAAGTTTACTCTATTCGATAAATGGCTGCTTTCGTTCGATTGCGTGTCAACTGAACCTTAGATCGAGACGATCGTGGTCTTGCTTTTTATGTAAAAGTTATTGCTGTTCGATCGACAATTTCTTGAATTAATCGAGTTAAAACTTATATTCTTTGAAGATATAGAACGTCATCATGAACTACGCCACTTCACTAAGCAAACCTAGAAATAAAGTTTCTTGGAAGTATATACAATATGCCTTAATTTCCTGTTTCTCCCCAATTATTTGGGGATGGAACTTAGCTCCTAAAGCTGATGCTGCGCCAATTTACGATGCTTTCGTAACAGTATCGACTACTAAAATTACCACAATAATGGCTGGATTCCCAGTTGCAGGGCCACTATTTACGACTCTGTTTACTGCGATTGTCAATCTGATCCCTTGGGCTGTACTGCTGATGGTCGGCGGTATTGTCATCTGGCAAGCTTATCTGGGATATCAAGAATACGATCGAGAAAACTTTTCTGGGATAGTTAAACCGATGTTAAATATCATCGTCCTGGTAATTCTCGTCATTGCGACAGATAGAATTATCAACTTTATATTTACTGGTGCTTAATCGAGATAAATATCTAATAGCTGTGACAGCTTTTACCTAATTATATGGAAAGAAAAACGCGAATCGAAGTCAATAGAGCATTGAGACGGAGAGCGAAGATGATGGGTATCCCTCGCGATGTCGCAATAGTTTTGGCACTAATCGTGGTTTTCTGTCTGTTTCTAGGATATTTAAAGGTTCCTGGCAATATCGTTACAGCTATTTTCGTCACTTTATTTTTCACTGCCATACTCTCTCTCAAGGATGGAATGGCTGATGTCCTAGCAAGAAACAGGGAACCAAAAAATTATACCAGAGGGTGCCTAAATTATCGTTCGCCTAGCGTTCCCTTGGGGAAATCGCCACTTTCAGACTTAACTCCTCGATCGATAGCTCGTCAGCTCAAGAAAAAGTAGCGGGTATGAATCTATCTCAGCCTTGAGTTGTCGTCTGGTTTTAATTCTTTTAATTTATTTATCGGTTATGAAAAATAAAGAAGGCAAAAAATCTCAAAAGTCACAACGCCAGCTCAGAAAAATAAAACACAAAGGTTTGAACACAAAAAAGAAGCTGCTCTACCCGCTGGAAACCTCAACACATTTGCAAAGTATCATCAATTATACCTTGCCAAATGGTACTCAAGTTGGTGCCTTATTAATGAACGCCAGCGATAAAGTAGACCTTCCAGAATATAAATTGCGATTTATTTGGGAATGTCCAGGCATTCATGATGATTTTGGCGAAGTGGCAGCTAAATCGATCGTTAACTCGATTTCATCTCTAGGGCATGAATTACCGATCGGCGAGAAGCTGCGAGTTGAATTTCAATCATTCTCAGATCGTACCGATCGCCTGAATGAATTAATAGCTCAATTTGAAACAGCATCGCCTCAATCTCAGCCATTAATAGCTGAGGAAATGCTAATTTTACAAAATCTCGACACTAGCGGTCAACGTCGCCCTCATAAAGTATTTTTGATGGGCACTTTTACCCCGAATTTAGGAGCGCGAGAGCAAAAGCTCATCGAGAAAATCATCAAATTTAGTACCCTTTGGTATCAAAGGCTGTCGGGTTCGATCGAGGAAGTTCGTCAACAAACGATCGATGCAATTCTCCTAAATGCCTACGAGCAGGGCTTTTTTGAGTGGTCTAATTTATTTAGAGATAAACTTCAGTTAAAAGCTACACCCCTATCTGGTGAGGAAGTTTGGCAGCATTGTTGGCAGGAATTAAATCGCTTTAACGATCGTGCTGAAGGACTCGAACCAGAGCCAGCACCACAAATCATCGAATTCAATCTCCAAAAAGGCACGATTGGCGAAAATGTGCGGACGCAATTGCATCCAACTACCGTGATGATGCGCTATCCCTCGGCGGTGCCTTCTTCCAATCGCGACCACATCAAAGTCGATCGTCGATACGTCGGTAGTCTGCTGCTGAAACTTCAACCCAAAGTCTTTGAAGAAGCGAGTAATGAGTCGTATCAGGAAGTTCAACTGCATTATCTATCGAATTTAATGGCAATCGGCTCGGCTTACGATTATCGAATCGTGCTGGAGCTATCGCGTCCAGAAGAGTTCGGCGTTCGCTACAACAACCAGCAACTCATCCGCCAAAACCATTACCGCAAGAAAGAAACAGAGGAAAAAGGACAAGTTGACGTTTTGGCAGATGAAGAGCTGAAAGAAGCCCTCGAAACAGAGCGGATGCTAATCGGTGGCGATACGAGTGTCGAATTTTCGCTCTGTATGTTTGTATACAGAGAAACTTTAGAGCAGATGCACTTTGCCGCTCGTGACTTCTGCTCGCATTTTCGATCGCCAGCAATTGTACTACTCGAAGTAGATACTTCTGATTCGCTGTGGGTATCATCTTTACCATTTTACGGTAAGTCGATGCTGGTAGATGTCCGCGACAGACGCGATCGCGAACGCCCTGAAATCGTCGCTGCTTATTTTCCGTTAGTAACGACAGTTAACGCTCACAAATCTGGAATTGAATTTATTGCGAATAAAGGAGGTTCGCCCGTCTATTTCGATCCCTTCACCCACATGGGACACACCGCCATTTGGGGTAAAACTCGATCTGGTAAAACCTTACTCGCCGCGTTCAACATTCATAAGGCACTGAGTCAAGAAATTCCGGTGACGATTCTAGATCAGCCGCCGACAAAAGAGGCTAGTTCGTTCAAGGCTTTTACCGAACACATGAATGGGGCGTATATCGATGTCTTTAACGACTCGATTAACTTCTTCGAGACTCCTCTCATCGCTGAAGATATCGATCCCGATACTCGTCAAGACATGAAAAGACAGAATGAAGAGTTCATTCTCCAAATTTTGACTTCAATGGTTTTGGGATGGAAGGGCGAACTGAAGGGCGTAAGTAGCAGTAAGGTAATTTCGATGCTGACAACCGCGATTAAAAACTTCTTCAAAGACGAGCGGATTTTGATCCGATACGAACGAGCGATTGATGGGGGGATTGGCTCTCTGGCTTGGCAAGATTATCCCATCCTCTCAGACTTCAAGAGGTTTTGTACGATCGAACGAATAAATCTTCCAGAGGCAACCGCTGACGATATCGAGACTCTTGGCACGATCCAATTGCAGCTACAACGGTGGATCGATGGCTCCTACGGTAAGACTATAAATTCTCCAAGTTCCGTAAAACTCGATAGTCCATTAATGACGATCGCGATGCGGGGAGTCAGCAATAATGACGACGCAGCGGTATTCGGCACGATTATGTACGCAGCGGCAATGCGGCGAGCGATTGCCGCTGCCAGTGATAAAGGTTCGTTGCTATTTATCGATGAAGCCTCGATTACCTTCGATCTCGATCCGCTCTCACTCTGTGTCGGTCGGGTCGCAGCAAACGGACTCAAAGCGGGAATTCGCCTGATGCTTGCGGCACAAGAGCCAAGTAGCGTGTTTGATCGACACAATCGCGCCAAATTCCTACAGTACAGTTAAACCAGAAGATTGACGCAATTTTGCTGCCAAAGGAATAAACATCGCCATCTACTCGCCCCTGCTTTGAAGATGATATCCCCGCCAAATGGGATCGCGGTATCCCAAACTCTAGCATTCGGTCAGTGGTAGACCTATTGGAGCTGTATTGGCTCCACTATGCTGTTCTAGCTCTCCAGATAACTAATTGTTCTTCAGCATATTTCCGTATCTGTTTGTCAGGATCGTGCTGGGATCGATCGACTAGTAAATCTAGTACTTCAGGTCGATCGGGATAGGTTTTAATAATAGTTTCTAAAGCAGCTTGTTGAGGATTAATTTCTGCTCCCCTATTTTGAACAATATCATACAAAAATCCAAGTATTTGAGAGCGATTTTTCTGCAATTGCTCTGAGTTCTCAGCTACTGTGATTTGAATATCTAAATTATTATCGTATTGATATTGCTTAATTTTTGGTGTTGATTGAATTATGGCATGTCGAATAACAGAGCTACTCGTCGCAAGGTGTTTTTCTAGATATGGATGTATTTCATGATTACCATGCCAAATAGTTACAAGTAGGGAAACAAGCTCATTCGCCATCTCTGTACCAATAGAATAGGAACTATCTTTATCGATTTCGGACTGTATTCTTTTCATTAACTGGATTGATGCAAGATCGATTATTTGCTTGTTTTCCACTACTGCAAAACACTTTGCAGCTAGAAATAAGTTGCTCATTTCTATCCATTCTTCATTTCTTATTCTAAATGCTTGTCTTCTAGGTGGATTCAATGCAGTCCTCCGCCCTTTCATTTTTCGATCTAAAAGTGTTTCTTTTTGTAAAAACACACTTGTATCAACCTTTTGGGCTAGCAAGTAATCAATTATCTCGGCCATGAGTTTGGCATCGGTCACGCTAGAAATTA
Organism: Chamaesiphon sp. OTE_75_metabat_95; assembly: GCA_031387665.1. Taxonomy (GTDB): domain Bacteria; phylum Cyanobacteriota; class Cyanobacteriia; order Cyanobacteriales; family Chamaesiphonaceae; genus Chamaesiphon. The sequence goes on from JANNDL010000171.1 coordinate 6,334, forward strand.
ATATTAGAATCTCATGCCAATATTCATCTTGCCAATGACGACAAAACATATCCTTTACCCAGTATTCGATATTTCGATCTTCAGAAGTGCATTTTGATTCAATTTGCGAATCATTGTTTTTGCTGCTATATTGAGCTGTTTCAATCAAAAAATCGAACATCAAATCTCTATTTTTTTGTAATTTAATTGAGCTTTTTACACACGCAAGATAATGAGATGAATTATTCTCATTGTGCTTAATTATGTCCGAAGTATCTATTCTTTCCTTGAAATTTTCAATTAAAATTGTGGATGATACATATCGCAGAGATGAGTCTTTGTCATTTTGAGCATGGTGCTTGAGCAACCGTACTGTATCTGGATCGTTTTGCCAGATTTGTGATATCGATTGAATTGCCGCACATCGAACAAAAGAACTACTCATTGTTAGACATTTTTTCAGGTATGGTAATGTTGCGCTATCATACTGCCAAATAGTTGCAAGTAGAGAAATAAGCTCAGTTGCCATTTCGACACCTATTGGACAAGAATTACTCCTCTCTATTTCGCATTGTATTCTTCCCATTAGGTTGGCTGATGTAGAGCTAATTGCTTGCTTATTTCTCACCTCTGCAAAACAATTTGTAGCCAGAAATAAGTTGCTCATCTCTATCCATTCTTCATTCCGTTTGTTCAATTTTTGTCTTCTTGATTTATTGAGTGCAGTTTTCCGCCCTCTTGTTTTCTTCTGTACGAGTGTTTCTCGTTGTGAATATTTACTTTTGTCTACCTGTTGTGCTAACAGATACTCAATAATCTCAGATGCAAACTTAGGATCGATCATTCCCGAAATCAACCGTAACACCTCATGCCAAGACTCATCTTGCCAGTGAGAAGCAAACACTTCATTCTTTAATTGTTTCAACGTTAGCGTTTGAGTTTCCTTAAACTGCCATATAAATTCCCAAGCACAAAAATACTCTAAAAAAGTCCGATGCACAAAAGCATAAGAATCTGCACCGAGATCGCAGAGGATAAAATTACGGGTGCGGAGTCGATCGATTATCAGACGTGCAACCATTCGGTGTTGGAAATCGATAATCCCTCGCAGATAGTCTGTCAGAATATTTTCGAGATCCGTCGCGCTGATGATATTGCCAGCCAAACCCTTCGCGTAGAAGTTCACGGGGCTAAGGCAGAAGAGAAGGTGGAATTTCACCAGAACGAGCAGCCGAGACAGATTCAACGAGAAAGTCAAGAATATTACGCTCTTGCAGATTAAGTGAAGATACAACAGTGAGTAAACGAGACACA
>JANNDL010000173.1:0-13897 GCA_031387665.1 Chamaesiphon sp. OTE_75_metabat_95
TGTGTCTCGTTTACTCACTGTTGTATCTTCACTTAATCTGCAAGAGCGTAATATTCTTGACTTTCTCGTTGAATCTGTCTCGGCTGCTCGTTCTGGTGAAATTCCACCTTCTCTTCTGCCTTAGCCCCGTGAACTTCTACACTATAAGTTCGGGCTAAAAGCAAAAGTTCTCTTCAGAGAACTGAGTGATTTGATAGTTCTCTTCAGAGAACTTTTGCTTTTAGCCCCAAATTCATTTGAGGGCGGTTCAGAAACGAAGCTAGGAAAAGCTAATTGGACATTATTGCCCTGAACTCACTTTAGCAAAGGCTAATAACTATGCTCTACCCGATTTGCATAAAAATCTGCCGCTTTCGTTAGACAAGAGAAAGCATCTTCAGCAATTAGATCATTAACAAGCCGATCCATTGCCAGCCCATAAGGTGTCAATTTTTGTTCTTCATCGGAAGCTACATAATGTTCATCATAGGCTTTGTCATCAAATCCACCAGAATCTCGAATATCCACAAATCCTTGGTATTCCCAATCTCCAGTGTTGATTCTTAAGTCTTGTATTTCTTCCTCCTTTGAATAGCCTTCCAGATTTTCGGATTGGTAATCGGCTAAACTCTCAGAAAACTTTTTCTCTGAGTTAAGGCACAGCATGGAAGCATCAATGGAGAAGCCATAGAATACTTCGTCTTGATGATCGCTCGCAAATTCTTGAATTGCAGCAATCGAGAATTGCAGCATCTTATCATAGTCAAATTTGTTTGAAGACATATTTTATTCCTCTCGATCGATATCATAGCTATATGGATGTTTTTTTAGACTTTTCTAGAATACCCACATTTCTATCAAAATTAACCCCGATACCAAGTGCTGGGAACTCCAGCTTTGTCAATTACCACAATTTTATCCTCGGTTAATTGAGCGCGGATTCGATCGCTGGTAGCAAAATCCTTATTCGCTCTAGCTGTTTGACGTTCTATTAGTAATGCCTCAATTTCCGCATCACTCAGTCCACCTGTCTGCACTTTCAATTCGTCTGGATTAACCACTAAACCTAATACTCCTGCTAATTCAATTAATGTTTGCCATTTTTGTTTGAGCAGAGTTGGATCTGCTGTTTGTTCGCTGTTGTGAGCGATAATATTGCCGACTTTCCGTAATTCTTTGGCGAGTTCAAATATTACAACCAAACCTTCGGCAAAATTGAAGTCATCATCTACTGCTGTAAGAAATCTATTCACCTCATCGGGAGCTGTAGCTGGTGACGTTATTGCATTTGAATCGAGGTTATTCCAGCCTAATTTCTCACCGAATTCATAACCAAATAACAAGCCATCTTTAATAGTCTGCCAGCTTTGTCCCGCTGCTGTAATTGAGGCATCATTAAAATCGATCGGCTTGCGATATTGGGCGGTGAGGACAAACAGCCGAACTGTCATTGGATCGATATCGACTTTGTGACCACTTGCATCGTGATAATCGCCGAGTAACTTACGGATGGTGGTAAAGTTGCCCAGGGATTTGGACATCTTTTCACCGCCGATATTTACCATGCCATTGTGCATCCAGTAGGTCGATAATGGTCGATCGTGAGCGCATTCGGATTGGGCGATTTCGTTTTCATGGTGGGGGAAGACGAGATCGTTGCCGCCGCAGTGGATATCGATCGTTTCCCCCAACTGGGTACGGATCATCGCAGAGCACTCGATATGCCAGCCTGGTCGTCCATTTCCCCAGGGAGACTCCCAGGCAGGTTCACCTGGTTTTGCGGCCTTCCACAGGGCAAAATCAAAGGGATCTTCCTTCTTGATTTGGTCGAGATCTGCTGCTGCAATTCTTTCTCCTGCGCCAGCGCGGAGATCGTCGAGGTTGCGTTTGGAGAGTTTGCCATACTCATCAAATTTCCGCACGCGGAAGTAGACATCACCGTCTACTGTATAGGCAAATCCTTTCTGTTCGAGATCGCCGATTAAGTCTTGGATTTCTTGAATATGCTTGGTGGCGAGAGGATAGCTGTCAGCATCAGCGACATTGAGGCTGTGCATATCTTCAAAGTATGCCGCAGTATATTTTTCAGCTACTTCTGTCATCGAGCTGTGTTCGAGTTCGGCGCGGTTGAGGATCTTGTCATCGATATCGGTGAAATTTTGGATATACTCAACTTTGTAGCCCCGCCATTGGAGATAGCGGCGTACTGTATCCCAAACGATCGAGGATCGCGCATGTCCCAGATGGCAGTAGTCATATACAGTCACCCCACAGCAGTACATTTTCACCTGGTTGGGTGTCAAAGTTTGAAACGGCTCTTTCGTTCTGGAGAGGGTGTTGTAGATGGTGAGGCTCATAGAAAAGTTGGGAGTTGGGAGTTGGGAGTTCACTTCGACTTCGCTCAGTGAGCGGAGTCGAACTGGAAGAATAGGAAGACAGGGAGATTAGACTCTCAAATACAGGTTAAAATGAGTGGTGACTGGTCGGAGCAGGATAATTGCTCTACTCTAAGTTTGCCACCGATCGACTGCGAATTTCTGTATATTCCCAACTCATACTTTTATGACTTCAACTACGATCGCTCCAACTCTTGAAATCATTGACGTAGACCAGAAGCTAGTACCTGTGACGATTATCACGGGGTTTCTCGGTAGTGGCAAGACTACGCTGCTCAATCATATTCTTCAAAATCAGCAGGGTATCAAAACTGCGGTGCTGGTAAATGAATTTGGCGAAATCGGTATCGATAACGACCTCATTGTCGCGACGGGTGAGGATATGGTGGAGCTAAATAATGGTTGTATTTGCTGCACCATTAATGAGGATCTGGTTAATGCGGTACATAAAGTGTTGGCTCGATCGGAACGGATTGATTATCTGGTAGTTGAAACAACTGGAGTTGCCGATCCATTGCCTGTGGCTTTGACTTTTTTGGGTACAGAATTGCGGGATGTGACGCGGTTGGATTCGATCATTACTTTAGTTGATGCGGCGAATTTTAGTCTGGATTTATTCAATAGTGAGGCTGCTCAAAGTCAGATTACCTATGGCGATATCATCTTATTGAATAAGACCGATTTAGTTGATGAAGCCGATGTAGATTTATTAGAAGTTCGCCTGCGGGATATGAAAGAAGGGGCGCGGATTATTCGCACTACTAAATCACAGGTATCCCTGCCAATGATCCTCAGTGTGGGGCTATTTGAATCTGACAAATATCTAGCTGCACCAGCTAAACACGATGACCACGGGCATTCCCACGATCATCATGACCACTCCCATGCAGCAGAACATGAAGATCATAGTAACTGCGATCACGACCATAATCAGTGTGAACATGACCACGATCATGGACACTCACACGATCATTCTAAACATTCACATCACTTAGACAATGATGGTTTTACATCGATGTCATTTGTGAGCGATCGACCATTCATGCTGCGGAAGTTTCAGCATTTTCTCGACAATCAATTGACTGTAAATATCTTCCGCGCTAAAGGATTTTTGTGGTTTGATGAAAGCGATCAGTGTCATGTCTTTCATCTCTGTGGCAAACGATTCTCGATCGATGATGAACAGTGGAAAGGAGAACCGCAAACTAAGTTTGTAATTATTGGTCAGGATTTAGATAATGATAAAATTCGCAAGCAGTTGGAGAACTGTTTGACGACTAGTAAGGTAATGGCTGGGAAAGGTTTCGGGAAATAGAATAGCGGCAACCCGTGGGTACCCATGAAGCGGCGTTTTTATTCTCCTGGGGGAGAGGCTCCGCCAACGGGGAGAACCCCCGAATAAAAAAACGACAAGACAGGGCACCCCTACAAGTTATCTGTAGGGCTACCCTTCATGGGTACCCGAAGATCTACGATCTTGCTAATATCTTCAGACTGGCGCAACTAAATCATAGTTATCATCAATACAAGCCCTAATCAAGAACATGCAGCCTGTATTGGTATATGGCGCATGAATTGAACTGGGGTACGATCGAATATAATCTCCCGCTAGATAAACCTCACCATCGATAATTAGTTCGCCCTCCAGCATGTAAATCTCCTCAATCCCCTCATGTTGATGAAGTGGATAAACGACTCCAGCAGCAGCTTTTACCAGAAAATGGTGAGTTCTACTAACTTCATCGCGAAATAGCAACACAGCTTGTACACCCTCAATTCGACGAGGTTGCCAATCCAGATCGGCAGCTCGGATTGTAAACATCTTGAGATCTGGAGGCAGATCTAGTGGTAGTTCAGGAACAGCATCAACCGGATCCAAGCCCAACCTATCAAATAATCGATCCTTGAGATCCGCTGCCATCGGCATCGTTGGCGCACTATAGGGAATAACTCCAACCGCAGCTTGGTAGCTTGCCAATTCTTCCGCTAGATCTGGACATGCCAAAACTTGGCTCTCTACCCAGAGTCGTTCCTCAGGATCGAGCAGATCGAGCGCGTACAGTGGCGCAAGTTCGGCAAAACAGCGGTGGTCATCATTCATCATAGCGATCGAGTGCGGAAATTAGTTACTAGTTTAGTTATGCCTACTGATAGATGAAGAATCGGTTTCAAATGTTACTTTTAACTTACTCAATCCCAGTCTGAGCCGAGTTTTGACGGTTCCGAGTGAAAGTCCGGTAGCTGCGGCAATTTCGGTATGAGTTAGCCCCTGGTAATACGCCATCTCAATCACTTGACGCTGTTCTGGTGGAATCTTGGCTAATGCTGCCAGTACTTGCTGCTGTCGTTCGACGATTTCGACTGCTTCAAGTGGATCTACGCTGATAGTGGGAAATGCGATCTCTTTTTCTGAAGCGATTGCCGTATTAACTTTATTCAGCCGTTGGATTTTGCGGAGTTTGTCGAGAATCCGACTGCGGGCGAGGGTGAAAATCCACTGTTCGGGTAAGCCCTTGTCAGGATCGTATCTGTCGGCAATCCGCCAAATCTGGGCGAATACTTCTAACACAACTTCCTCACAGTCCTCTACTGAGTTTAAACTTTTCCAAGCGATCGCATAAATCAATCGCGAATATCGATCGTATAACTGGGATAGCGCGGTTCGATCTCCTTCAGCAATTTTCTTGAGTAGACTCGTTGGTTCGACCATTAACAAAGAAAAGACGGGGATGCGATGTTAGTTCCAGTCTATCTGACGAGTGGTGGGAATGGGAAGTGTGGGAGATGGGGAGATGGGGGGACTGGGGGATTGGGAGAGGTTTAAAAGATTTTTGGCTGAGAGAGATCCAGTTGGGGAATGGGTGCGTATAACTGTGCAGATCGGTAGATTGAGGGCAACCTCAATAGTCGATCCTTAAGATCTCGACTCATTAATTGGAATAGTTAATTATGTCACTCTCATTTTCTCAAGTTACTCAATTTAGCTGGAAAAAATTGCTGCTAGTCAGTGGCGTATCGATCGCAGCTCTGCTCGTTGCAACTGGACTGCCAAAAGCTTTGGTGGCTTCCGATCACGATGATGGAGAAGTCGATACCAAAGGTCGTAGTCTTAACCTCACCGACTTGTATGTCTATCGCGAAAAAGATCAAAACCCGAATGCCAGAGATGGCGATCTGATCTTGACGATGAATACCAATCCTCGATCGGTTGCGCGTCAACAGTACTTCTTCAGCACCAATGCCCGCTACGAGTTTAAACTAACTCGCGTCGGCGATAAAGAAGCTGCTCCAAGCGGACAAGAAGACATCACCCTCCGGTTTGAATTTAGTGCGCCAAACGATCGCAACCAGCAACAAATCAAATTTACCGCCATCAGAGATGGTAAAGAAATCTCTGCCCGAAATCTCTACACTACTCCCCTCAATCAAAAGCCAGTGATCAACCGACTCGGATCTGACAATGCCAAAATCGCCGTCTTTGCAGGTTTACGGGAAGATCCCTTCTTCTTTGATGTGGAACAGTTCTTCAGAGTCCGTGCTGGTGCCCTCGGCACAGGCCCTGGTGTAGGCTTCCGCCCTGACAACCAAGCGATCGACTTTGCCAAGGGTTACAACGTCAATACCATCACCGCACGGATTCCCCAAGAGTTTCTCTCCGGTAAGAGTGGCGCGAAAATCTATGATGTTTGGGAGACAATCTCGATTCGCGATGGCAATGGCAAATACCAGCAGGTAGAGCGTTTGGGTCGTCCAGGCATCAACGAAGGCTTGATTACCAGCAACAACTTACTCAACGCCTTCAACAGCGTTCCACCTACCGCCGATCTCACTCCAGCAGCAGGACCAATTGGAGCAGAAGCTACTCGTACCCTCAAAGCCTTGGGTAATAATGACGATCGCACCAAAGCTCTCTTAGGCGCGTTCCTCCCCGATGTGATGCGAATTGACACGACTGGAGCTAGTGGCTACGCCAACGCCCTCAATAGCAAACTTAGTCCGATTCGTGGTCGGTTGCTCAAGGATGATGTAATTGACATCACCTTGAACATCCTCAGCAATGGCGCGATCAAAGGCGATAACGTTTCCTATGATGGCCCTGCTGGTAATGCTGCTCAAGGACACAAGCCGCTTGATGCTAATTTCCCTTATTTGGCTTTACCAAACTAGGCTACTATAGCAATCCTATTTGAGATCATCGCAGTAACGTTAACCTGTAGGGGTTGGGCGGGTTTGTTCATTATTAAATGGTGCGTTGCGAGTATTTCTAGCATAAACCCGCCCCTACGACTCTAATACTGTTGGTGCATCATGTTACTTGTAATTGAACTGAGAGTTTAATTCTCCGCTGGAGAGGCTAACGCCAACAAAACTCTCAGTCTCTCTTTAAGATCGAAATATTCATCATGAACTATACTTTACTTTCTGCACTAATCTTCGGATTAACGATCGTTGCAGCTCCAGCTCATGCTCAATTCTCCTCATTTTCATCAGGCTCAGATAACTGCTCTGGTGTTTGTGTAAAACTCGACTTTGGTTCAGCAAACAACGATAGTTCTTTTGGTAGCGGCTTTGGCACCAGTTCTCCAGCTAGTAGTAATAATCTCCGCTGGCAACTAGGCGTAACCTGGCGACCAAATCCCCCCGAAGTAGCCCAAGTAGAAGCAGAAAGAATCAAACAGAAACTAGATGATAATCGCACCCTGATGACTAGTTTAGCCGACGCGATCGCTCAAAACAAAACTGAATTAGCCCGTGGCTTGGCAATCTTGTTAGCTCCCAGACTCGGATATAGTAATCCAGTTGTGCTGATCGCTGAAATGAAACAAGGCTCGGCAAATATTGCTAATACGCCGACAGCAATGCCCAAAGCAGCGACAACTTTAATCCCATCCACTACTCCAATCACCGGAGAGTCAATTCTTGAAAATCAACCTACGATCGAACTTCGATGATCGATCGAGATCGACAATATAGATTGCTTAATATTAATAATACTTAAATCTTAGCTGGTGAGCAGTGCCCACCCTACAGAGACTCTAATATCTCATAAATATGAACCCTTCTCTCCTCAATAAATTATCATTCAAACATAAACTAATCGCAGCGACTGCATTAGTAGGAATTGGGGTATCGTTGGCAGTGCCTCCGCTTTGCGGAATCGCTATTTATAGTATTCCAATCTCAAATCCTCGACCTGATTCAATCTGGAAATATCGATTTAACCGACCAGAAGCTGGTAGCGTTACTAAAAATATTCGCAATGAAATCGCCTTTCATCAGCAAAAAATTCAACAGCAGCCAACCGCAGGATTGGAACGAGCCGCACTCGCTCAAAACTACCTCAAAATGGCTAGAGCAACAGGTGAAAGTAGTTGGTATTTACTCGCCGAACGCATGGCGCAGGAATCGCTAGAGAAATTACCCGTTTATAACAACGGGGCAATCGTTGTCCTAGCGAAAGTTGCAACTGCCAAACACGAATTCAAACAAGCTCTAGCACTACTCAAACCACTGCCACCAGAGCCAGAAGTCTTGTCTTTGCAAACCACTAGCCACCTAGCATTGGGTGATGTCACCACCGCCCGCAAAACGGCTGATACCCTAGTTCAAAAACTCCCGACGTTGGGGAATCTCACCCTTAGAGCTTTGGTAGAAGTAGCCCAGGGAGACGATCTAGCAGCCATGCGAGATTTCAAAGCAGCGATTGCAGCCGAAGAACCCGAAGAACTGGAAAGTTCGGCGTGGGTACGGACATTATTAGGGCGACTGTATTATAAACGGGGACAGCTCCAGCAAGCTGAAGAGCTATATCAATCATCCCTAGAGATCTTACCCAGATACGCGCCAGCTCTATTGAATCTCGCTGAACTATCTGTGCGCCAGTGGCAATCCGATCCCACTCAGAACAAGGATCGAGACAGAGCAGTAGAACTATACGATCGATTCTTCATCGTCAATCAACAAGCTCCCACTGTCTACGATCATGTTTCCCTGAGAGGATTAGCGCGAGTTCAGCAGCTACAGGGCGATACCGTCAAAGCCAACCAAACCTGGGCAAAGGCAATCGCCAAGTTACGCTCAGATCTCACCGGATTCGGACATCGCCGCGAACTAGCTCAACTATTGATGGAACGCGGACAGGGGAAAGATTTAGCCGAAGCTCTTACCCTGATGCAAGCCGAAATTATCACCCGCCAAGATCCCGAAACCTGGGATACCCTAGCTGCTGCATACCTCAATCTCGGACAGCTACCAGCCGCCCAGCAAGCGATCGAATCAGCCATGAAGTCAGGACTCCGCGATCCAGCCATAACCGATCAAGCAGCCGTTATCGCCCAAGCTAGAGGGCAATCAGAGCAGGCTAAAAAGTATCGGGCGCAAGTTAGATCGATCGATCCCCTATTCGATGCCGGAGCTAGACAGGCTCTTGGTTTGGGAGTGGGTTTATCAGGATTAAATTAAGTATTGCAGGGAAAATCCCCTCCAAGGAGGGGTGCCCGTAGGGCGGGGTGGGTAGATCTCCGCCACAACTCAAATAACTAAACTCAGAAAATATACCATGCCATATCAACTATCGAAAACCTGGAAAACTTTTATCTGTTGGGGATTAGGATTATTAATGGTGCTGTCTCTTGCCACGCCGAGTACAGCTCATTGGGCGGATCTAGCCGTAGCAGACATTCAAATCAAAGCACAAGATGTCGATCTAAATCTGACAGTACCTACTGGATTGGTTGCTCAATTTGATGATGATAAGAACCAACAACTATCAGAATTAGAAATAACTAAGCACCAGAAGGAACTGCAAGAATTCCTCAAAGAAAAAGTCCAGCTCACAGTCGCCGGAGAACCAAGCGAAACACTAGCAGTTAAAGCTACTACTGCCAAAAAAATCTCATCCAATCTCACCCCGACACCCGATACTCACAGTAGCTTATTATTGCAATATCGCTGGAAAGAGCCGATCGAGCAGTTGCAGATGAACTACGATTTATTTGTACCTGGAGTGAGTACAGCGCGGTGTTTAGCCCAGGTGTTTCGAGCGGGACAAGTTGATAATGTCGTCTTCACTCCCGACACCAAAAGTGCAGCTCTAATCGACGCGCCAATCCGACAGCAGATTAGTAGTTTTATCCGGTTAGGTGTTGAGCATATTTGGACTGGTTACGACCATATTTTATTCTTGATTAGTTTATTAATGCTGGGTGGAGAACTAGGTTATCTGCTCAAAGTTGTGACTGCATTTAGCCTATCTCATTCAGTTACTTTATTCCTCGCTGCGCTGAATATTGTCTCCGTGCCTAGTCGCTGGGTAGAGATTGCCATTGCGTTATCGATCGGCTACATTGCCTCTGAAAATCTCTGGAAAAAAGAAGCTAAAGCCAGATGGCAATTGGCTTTTGGGTTTGGTCTAATTCACGGGCTGGGATTTTCTTCAGTGATGCAGGAACTAGATTTACCTCGCAATAATTTGCTCACTTCGATCGCTAGTTTTAGTGTCGGGATTGAACTCGGTCAATTTGCGATCGTCATAGCAGCTTATTTTGCTCTAGCTTACTTGCGTAAATTTCCTTGGGAATTAACTGCTCGGCGATTGATTTCGGCTGGCGTAATTGTAATGAGTGCAATCTGGGTTTGGGAGCGGGCTTTTATGGGTTGAGCATTAGAGATAGGCAGTTGATCCTAGAGATTGGATAAATCAACCACTTTTAGCGACCGATCGCGAATGTCTACTGTTAAGCTCTCAGAAAAGCGATTTTCAAGAAAGGCTACTAAGTTAACTTTAAAAAATCAATTTGGCAAGCCGACGTTTCACGAACGTGTTTATATTGAGCTATTGAATTCGAGCAGATGACATGAGAGTACTTTAGCACTAAGAGTTCTCCCGACATTTCCGCCGAAATAAATCTGCTCGATCGATATCAGTGATATTGCTAGCTAATGCGGTAATCAATTCTGCTGCGGACAGGTGCGGATGTGCTTTGTGAGTGCGGTTCACAATGTAATTGGCAATCGGTCCGATCGCTAGGTTTAGCTCCTGCTCATAGGTTCGCAGCAAGGATTCATCGACTTCTCGCTGTTGTTGGATCGCCACCCCTCGACCACTGGCGACATGAAAAGACCGATGCTCCACCAGAGCTGGCTCTCCACCAGCGACAACGCCCGGTTCGACCATTTGCTGTTCGACTGTTGATGGTGGGGGTACAACTGGTTGCATCAATAGTAATTGCACCTGTTGGTTAAAAATAGCTCTGAATCGATCGGGTAATAGCCGCTGCAAGTTGTCGATCGTTGTGGTTACATCTGCTGCCTGAGCACGTTTGATTAGAGTTGGGGCGATCGGTCCGACTAATTTAATTAAAATTGATCCCAAGCTAGCTTCGCTCACAGTAGCGACAGTTGGCAGACTTGGCGGTGGTGACTGTAAGTAGGTGTAGTCTTGACTAAAAGTGGGATCTGGTGAAGTGGCAAATTCTAGATTAGCTGAGGGTGGCGGTAGATCTGGTTGAACAACTATTCCCTGTGGTAGTTCGACTAGATCGATTGACTCAAGTTCAGTGGCGGGGACAATTTCAATTAACTCTTGAGTCCCTGACAACGACAGATGGCAGGGGACTCCCAATGCGTCTAGGGTGGCTTGGAGTCGCGTAAATAAGCTGACGACAGGCACACCAACTTGGGGCGCGGCGGAAATCAGAGCTTCAATTAACACCTGAATAAATAGTTCTGGATCGTCGAGTGGAGCGGCGCAACCAATGATGCAGAGATTTCCAGAGATCCGTTTGAGGGTTTCCACCCATTCAGCCATTGAGTCAGCACCTGGTGCGTCAATAATCACGATCTGCTGATTGTGACTGGATTGGTAGAGCTGCTGTCCGAGCCAAGCCCGACTCAAATTGACGCTATTTTTGATGGTTAATACAGCATCTGCGCTGACGGATTGATCTAGAGATCGATGCTCTAGCGGATCTGGCTTTCCGCCAACGATATTTACCGTGGGAATCTGTCCGCGCAAGTACAACAGGCGAGTAGCAGGCTGAGTAGATCGATCCTGGTGAGTGGCAGTTTTACTCAGAAAGGTGTGAATCCGGTCTTTGACGGCGGCTAGGGATCGGGCAGGATCATCTACTGGCGGCGCGAATCGATCGAGTGTAAATTTACCCTCTTGGGTGAGCACATGACCAAGGGTGTCCAGTTCATGACGGAGATCTTCCGTGCCACTATCAATGATTAAAGCCTGTCGATCTGGGGCGATGGCAATAGTCGCAGAGACAACGCCGAGAATAATTTCACCGACCCCAGAGACGATCCGTTTGGGCGTTTGGTGTGAATATTCAGGGGCATAACTCATCTCGCCCCGTTCGCGTTTGACCTGATTGGCTAACCGTACCTGCTGATTGGTTCGATCGATATACTGCATCGTCTGGCGATAGACGTATCGATAGAGGCTATCAGCATCAATAATCCCCTGGGCATCAGCAGCAGCTCCATTCAAGCCCTGCATTAGATAATAACTAAATACGCCATGTCCAAGATCGGGAAATTCCCAAGATTGTTGTCCCTCATCACAGGATAACAGCGCATAAAAACCTCGGTTGCTGACCGCCTGACGGAGTGATGCCAGTAGTTGAGTACTGGGATTTAGTTGAGTACCAGTTCGCAGCTTCGGGGACTGTTCTAGAGATCGCATATTGCCGCTATGACAGGCATCTAGCCACAATAGCTGACTGTGAGCCGCACAATGGCGCAGCATTTCCAGCACCATCTGAATTGGTAAACCAGTCTTGAGCAAATGTTCGCGATCGGTATCATCTAAACACAATACAGTCTGCTGTTCAATGGGTTCGACCACACCATGTCCAGAAAAATAAATCAGAATCGTATCCTGGACTTGAGCCTCAGACACCAGCCGTTGCAAGCTAAACTCGACTCTAGCCAAGCTGGGAGTTTGCTCGACCAGATCGTTGTGAATCAAAAATTCTTTGTGCGGGAATGGATCGGTTGCCGCTGCTAATGCCTTGCTGATGCCTTGACAATCGATCGCGGCATACTTAAGCGGCGGAAATGTCGGATCTTGGTATTGATTTACCCCAATTAACAGCACCCAAAGTTTAGCTGTCCCTGTTTCAAGAGCAGACGCAAAACGGCTAGCACCAACACCCACTGGCGGCATAATCTTAGGCAGACATATTATTGTTGAGCAAACAGCCTCAACTTTTACTAAACGCAATTATACCAACATCGACGTTTTAATGCCTCAGTATAAAGTCTAGTGATCGATTGAGCCAAAAAAATCGACCTTTGCAGATCGATTTTTTCATTCCGATGGTGAGGCACTTGATTATCGGCGAGGGAAGTTTGGATCTAGTGCTGGATTGTAGATCGTAGTTTGAATTCCAGTCTGGACATTCACATTTCCGACACCCTTTAGGCTACCTGGAATCGCGCTATTTCCAGCTCCACCGCTGAACTGATTGCTATTGCGGGTCTGATTTGCGCCTTCAGCATCGACGTGAACTTGATTGGTTTTATGAACGATGGCATTGCCGACACAGTTGGGATCGATTGCTTGATTGACGTTATTTGTTTGCGATCCAGGTGCGTTTTTCGACCCAGTGAGTTTGATTTGATTGCTGACGTCAACGTTGACACAACCGAGAGCTTGAGCGGGTTTAGGTGCAGCGGGGAAGAGTGCGATCGAGAAGAGAATGCTAGTAACTAAGATTTTTGCGTACATGATAAAACTCCTGAGGTGTGAGGTAAATTAAAATTAAGCTTTGAGTTATTAATCGTCGATTTGAGTGTGTTGTTTGATGAGTTGCTCTCTCAATATCTTGTCCACCAATTGCTTTTTAAATTTCTTCCGTGATGCTGATATCGTTGCGGTATTCACTGCTCGGCCATTAATTTTGCGGTAGACCGTTCGTGTACTTTTGTAGCTATACCGACCAGATTGTGGGGATTGTACACTTTGCTGTTCTGTCTCAATACTAGTGACGCGACCGTTACCAGTGGTAGTTGAATTCATATTGATTTCTTGGCTAACGCCCACTCGATCGGCCCAGCTAGCTGAAGGAAACAAGGCAATCGTACTAATAATTAAAGCGCAGATTTTAGCTGAGTTCATGATGAGTTACTCCAAAATCGATGTAAGTTAAAGAAGGTAGTTAGAACCAATCAGTCGATCGATTCTAACTAACTCTCGATGGACTATTTTGCTTTTTGGATGTTGGTTGCATCTTGAATAGCACGTTGGATGCTGATGTTGTGGTCGCCAAGAGTCGTAGCGGTTCCAGTGATTTGTTGAGTAGTGCCACTGACATTGACACCAGACTTACGAGATTTTTGTAAATCAAGGATGCGTTGATTAGTTTCAGTAGCAGTGACGTTACCAGTGCCGATAGTAGTAGAGTTTAAATCTGCTGATTGAACGTTGCCGCTGACATTATCAGCCCAGCTAGCAGCAGGGAATAAAGCGATTGCAGTAACGATTGTTGCGAAGATTTTAGCTGAGTTCATGA
>JANNDL010000174.1:0-5316 GCA_031387665.1 Chamaesiphon sp. OTE_75_metabat_95
TGTGTCTCGTTTACTCACTGTTGTATCTTCACTTAATCTGCAAGAGCGTAATATTCTTGACTTTCTCGTTGAATCTGTCTCGGCTGCTCGTTCTGGTGAAATTCCACCTTCTCTTCTGCCTTAGCCCCGTGAACTTCTACAAATTAGCTTAATCTGAAAAATAGGTTGTCAAAATTGACAGCCTATTTTTGTGTAGTGGGACAGAGGCCCGACTTTTTTAAAAAAGTCGGGCTTCTTGCTTGCAAGTTGAGTGATTTTTTAGATTAGATCTAATTATCACAATCATAATTTTTACTAAATAAGATTTGCTGTCGATCGTATCAATCAATACTGTTTTAAATTTCCGTATTTTAGGACTCCAAAATTCAATATTTGTCAAGCTTTTATTCTCAATCGGTAACAAAAATAACAGTTTTATCATCAGCCAAAAACGACAATAGAGAAAAGCAATTGGCAGTAATCAATTTTACTGACTTTAAATACGAGGAGCGATCTGTAGAGATATGAGTCAATTTTCCAGAAGGAAGTTTATGTTCACAGCGGGTATCACCGCCGCAGCTAGTGTTTTAACGAATGCTTGCAGCTCAAAGTCTGAAGGTGGAGATAAAGGTTCTACGGCAGAAACAACTCCAGCAACTAATATTGCCGCAGGTGATGCGCCAGAGGTAACTGTAGCTAAATTAGGATTCATTCCGCTGACTGATTCGGCACCACTAATCATCGCCAAAGAGAAAGGTTTATTTGCAAAATATGGGATGAAAGATGTCGAGGTACTCAAGCAAACTTCTTGGCCAGTTGTGCGTGATAATTTAGAGACTGGCTCTGCTGGTGGTGGCATTGATGGGGCACATATCCTATCACCCATGCCCTATTTTATGACGATGGGCATGACCAAAACAAAGCAGCCTGTGCCGATGTATATATTGGCAAGATTGAATACAAACGGGCAGGCAATCTCAGTTGCTAATACATATAAAGATGCCAAAATTCAACTTAAAGGAGCCGGATTTAAAGAGGTTTTAGCCAAGGCTAAGACTGGTGGCAAAACAGATTTAAAAGTAGCCATTACTTTTCCTGGTGGCACTCACGATTTATGGATGCGGTACTGGCTAGCCGCCAATGGTGTCGATCCGGCTAAGGATGTTTCTATTGTACCAGTACCACCACCACAGATGGTATCGAACATGAAAACAGCCAGTATGGAAGCCTTTTGTGTGGGCGAACCTTGGAATGCTAGGCTAGTCAATCAAAAGCTGGGATATACAGCATTGGTAACTGGTGAACTATGGAAAGATCATCCTGAAAAAGCTCTATCAATGCGAGCTGATTGGGTTGATAAAAATCCGAAAGCGACTAAAGCAATCTTGATGGCAGTTCAAGAAGCACAACAGTGGTGTGATAAACCAGAAAATAAAGAGGAAATGTGCAAGATTATGTCCTTACCTAAATGGTTTGATGTACCTGTAGCAGACATCCTGGGTAGGATCCAGGGCAAGGTTGATTATGGTGATGGCAGAACCGAAGCGGCTTATCCTAACTCGATGAAATTCTGGGCTGATAATACTTCTTATCCATATCAAAGTCACGATCTCTGGTTCTTAACTGAAAACATGCGCTGGGGTAATATTCCCACTGATTTTGTCAAGGCGAAGGAGTTGGTTAAGAAGGTGAACAGGGAAGACTTATGGAAAGCAGCAGCGACAGCATTAAAAGTTGATGCGGCGCAGATTCCGACGAGTACTTCTCGTGGAGTAGAAACTTTCTTTGATGGGGTAAAATTCGATCCCGCCAAGCCGGAAGAATATCTCAAGTCTTTGAAAATTAAGAAAGCCTAAATTAGTTAGAGCGGTGATATTTAATCATCGCTGTCTCGACTAATCAAGGCTTCGATCATAAAAATACTAGTCTGATTTTAGCATTATCAAGTGGGGCGGCGAAGATCTAACCCACCCCGCCCTACGGGCACCCCTCCTGGGAGGGGATTCACCTGCCAACTTCTCTAGGGAGGGAGTTGACAGTTGTTACAAGTTATCAAATACACAGGAACATTATGGCAGTGAGTAGTAGTCGGCAAGTCACCAAAAATCGTCGAGGTGTCGGTGGCAATAGCAACTCTTGGATTATGAAACAGGCGCGGGGTATTTTGCCCCCAGTGGTTGCTTTGCTGATATTTTTGGTGATTTGGCAATTGCTCTGTATGCCAGGTTCACAGGGCTTGCCTGGGCCGATTCAGGTGGTGCAAGGTGCTTGGGATCCATTCATCATCAATCCATTTTTTGATAATGGCGGTAACTCCAAGGGGTTAGCTTTACAGGTATGGGCGAGTTTGCAGCGAGTATTTATTGGCTTTAGTTTATCGTCAATTGTGGGGGTCGGATTTGGGATTTTGATTGGGTCAAATAAATTAGTTTATCGATCGCTAGATCCGATCTTTCAAATCTTACGCACGATTCCACCGCTGGCTTGGTTGCCGATCGCGCTAGCAGCTCTCAAAGACAATGGATTGGCCGCAATATTCGTAATTTTCATCACTGCTGTCTGGCCAATTTTGATTAATACCACGGTGGGAGTACAGCAGATTCCCCAGGATTATATCAATGTTAAACGAGTATTGAAATTATCAAACAAGGCTTACTTTTTTAAGATTCTATTACCAGCGTCATTGCCTTATATCTTCACTGGATTACGGATAGGGATTGGTTTGTCCTGGCTGGCGATCGTGGCGGCTGAAATGCTCAGGAGTGACGTAGGGATTGGTTTCTTTATCTGGGAGTCTTACAACAACGCTTATCTCGATCGAATTATTCTCGCATTGATTTATGTGGGTGTGGTGGGATTCTTACTGGATCGATCGATCGCCTGGATCGCAACCAAAATTGTGGCTGAAGATCAGAAGTAGTTGCACATTTGATTTTTAGTGGGGTTGGGCGGGTTTGAATGATATTTTCAGTGCAGACGACATTGATATCATGAAGCGGCGTTTTTATGCGGGGGTTTCCCCCGCATAAAAAAACGACAAGACACCCGTCCCTACAGATTGCTATCAATTATTACCATTCACCATCCACCATCCACCGTCCACTAAATTATGTTTGTTCAAATCGATCACGTAGATAAGGTATTTCCGCTCGCAAATGGGGGTAAATATGTTGCACTAAAAAATATTGAGTTAGAGATTAAAGAAGGTGAATTTATATCGCTGATTGGTCACTCCGGCTGTGGTAAATCAACGCTGCTAAATATGATTGCGGGACTCGATCGAGCTACAGTTGGCGGGGTAATTTTAGAAGGCAGAGAAATTACTGAACCTGGACCCGATCGCATGGTCGTATTTCAGAATTATTCGCTGCTGCCGTGGCTATCTGTGCGGGAAAATATCGCCCTGGCTGTTGATGAAGTCTATAGTGGGCAACCCAAGGGTGAACGTAAAAGTATTATCGAACATCATATCGAATTAGTCGGTTTGCAAAACTCCGCCAGTAAACGCCCCAACCAGCTTTCTGGAGGGATGAAACAGCGTGTGGCAATTGCCCGCGCCCTGGCGATTCGCCCGAAACTATTACTGCTCGACGAACCATTTGGTGCCCTCGATGCCCTCACGCGGGGCGGACTGCAAGAGCAACTAATGCACATCTGTGAAGAGAGCCGCGTGACTGCCGTGATGGTGACGCATGATGTTGATGAGGCACTACTATTATCCGATCGAGTGGTGATGCTCACCAATGGCCCTGAATCGCGGATCGGTCAAATTCTCACCGTCGATTTACCCCGTCCCCGTCAGCGGATGGAAGTAGTCAAACATCCTGACTACTACCCGATGCGGAGTGAAATCATCAACTTTCTCAATCAGCAAAAACGAGTCAAGCAACGTCAAGCTGCTCAATCCAGTCAAACAACCCTCGCTCCCCAAACCAAGAAACTCGAACAAACCACCGTCAATATTGGGTATATCCCCCTCACAGACGCTGCGCCGCTGATTGTTGCTAGAGAAAAAGGCTTCTTTGCCAAATACGGCATCGAGCGGGTAAATCTCTTCCAAGAAGTGAGCTGGAACGCGATCGCCGACAATTTGGTAGCGGAAGAGATTCATGCCGCGCAAATGGTCGCAGGGCTGCCCCTAGCCCTCACTCTGGGCATGAATGGCCGACCCTCTACCCCCATTTCCGTCCCCCTCGTCCTCTCCCGCAACGGCAACGCGATTACCCTGAGTACTAAGCTTTACCAAAGAGGAATTCACACCCTCCAGAACCTCAAAGCTGCAATTAACAATGAGCTGAACGATCGCAAACTAACCTTAGGCATCGTCCATGAATGCTCCATGCACAACCTGATGCTGCGGTACTGGCTGGCATCCGCTGGCATTGATCCTGACACCGATCTAGAGCTAGTTGTGATTCCACCGCAGGAAATGGTCGATCGATTACGCTCCCACGAAATCGACGGGTTCTGCGTCGGCGAACCCTGGAACACCCAAGCCGTTCAAGAAGGACTTGGCTTCGTCATCGCCACCGACTTAGATATCTGGGCAGGCAACCCCGAAAAAGTCCTCGGCTTCAAAGAAAGCTGGGTGCAACAACATCCTAATACCCACGCCGCGATCGTTCAAGCAGTCCTCGAAGCCTGTGAATACTGCGACGAACCCCGCCACCGCCAAGAAATCCTCGTTCTCCTCACCCAATACCTAAACATCTCGCCCCAACTAATCCGCCCTGGCTTAATCGGGCCATTTGCTCGTGGTGGCAACACCCTCCCCGAACAGCTCCCCCGCTACCACCAGTTCCACGTCGAAAACGCCAACTGTCCCCGCAACATCGAAGGACTCTGGATCCTCACCCAACTCGCCCGCTGGGGGATCACCCCCTTCCCCAAAAACCACATCGAAATCCTCTCCAGAGTCCGCCGCGTCGATCATTTCCTCACCGCCTGTCAACAACTAGGTTACATCGGCATCGAACCCGACAGAGACCCCTTTCAGCTCTTTGACGGGCAGGTATTTAATCCCGACGAGCCGTTGAAATACCTCCAGAATCAGCCGATTCATCGGGAATTAGTGGTGAGAGAGATTGATTTGGATTAGTCTTGCGGCGTAGATCTTACCCACCCCGCCCTAACGGGCACCCCTCCGTTCGCGTTGGCGACAGCCTGCCGTTAGGCACAGCGTCTGCCTGCGCAGAGGCTACCGTGTATACACAAGTCCGTTTGAGTTGATGCGTAGATCTAAATCCCCCAACCCCCTTGGAAAGGGGGCTAAGATCCGGATCTTAGTCCCCCTTTTCAAGGGGGATTTAGGGAGATTTCTAGGGTTTTCGCTTCTAA
>JANNDL010000197.1:0-19240 GCA_031387665.1 Chamaesiphon sp. OTE_75_metabat_95
GCGGCAGGGCTTGCCGTTTCAGTCTGTGGAGCAACTGTAAGACCCGAAGAGAGTAAATCTCGAAAGGCGGGTGCTTTGAAGCAGAAACCTAAATAGCGATGTTTAGGAATCCCCGTACCTTCAGGTCGGGGAGGATGTCAACTAGGATCTAACTTCACTTGGGGAGAGGCGACCAAAGATGGTAGTCGCATCCCCACCCAAACTAATTTTGATGGGGTGATTATCCCCGCTGCTCAGATCACGTCGAACATTGTCAAAATTGCCAAAGAGCTAGACAAGATTCGGGTACAGTTTGGCAACAAGCCGATCACTGTCACTAGTTGGTACAGAGATCCCCGAAGTAATCGAAGGGTTGGCGGGGTGGGGAACTCTCAGCATTTACTAGGTTGGGCGGTGGACTTTACGATCGATGGCTACGATCCCAATGATGTTGCTGAGAAATTGATCGACACTTGGGGCGGTGGCGTTGGTGATAGTAAATCATTCACTCACCTAGATCTACGTCAGTTGATGGGACGTGCTGCTGTTGTCTGGAATTACGGCAACGCCTAACCATTATTTAAGTTTGGTTTAGAGGTGAGTTCTCTAGACCGATTGGGGAAGAGTGAGCGGGGGAAGTACCCCCGCTTTTTTATGGAGTGGTGACGACGGTGACGGCTTTTTACTGAAAATAAAAATAATTTAATTTTAGAGAGCGGTGATGACGGTGACGACGGTGACGACTATCTTGCAGATTTTTAGAAAAAAATAAAAATAAAGCGCGAGCTGAATTTAGATTCAGCTCGCGCTTTATTTTGATTAGGTTACAGATAATACTGTATTTTGGTTAAAAAGCTTGAAAGCTTTTATACGTCAGAGCTGGCGAACGGATTCGAACCCCTGACCGGCTGATTACAAATCAGCTGCTCTACCAACTGAGCTACGCCAGCGTGCTTTCCACTACCATAGCATACCGATCGAATCTATGTCTAGTACTAATCGTAAAAATTCTGAGATTCGGGCGAGAAATTCTAAAATTTTGGCGGTAGTCCAGATTGAAGCAGTACTAAACTAGCTTAATCTTCGTCCCAAGCTTCGACTTCCAGCAATTCACTGACTGGATCTTGGAGGGTAAATCCAAACTCGATCAGTTCGTTTTTCCAATGTTGCCATTTATCACCATAGAGAAAGGCGATTTTCCAAATTCGATCCGTGGGAGCGAGAATCTTGGACGCAACCAAAGATTCGACTTGGCGTTGCATTTTCACCATCGGGTGAAGCACTTGCTGGGTCATAGATAAAGATTTAATTATTTGAATGCTTAATTGATATCGAAATCCGGCTAAATATCTGTTTTAGCACTGAAAATCTGTTGCGTTTTTTAAGTTCGCTATTATATTTGTACCGTATAACTAGCTACGTTGTCAAACTTTATTTTACATCTATATCCTGCTAGCTCTCGGATGATTTTAGTCAGAGACACTGAATAATTGTCAAGGCGAGAGCACTAGTTAAAACTATTGGATGCCAGCAAATAACCAGTTAATTGCGATACCGAGGACTGAGCCTGCAATTACCTGTACGGGTGTATGCCCTAACAATTCTTTGAGCTTTTCTTCATTAAATTTGTGATCGTCAGAAAATAATTCATCGATCATTTGATTGAGAATTCTTGCTTGTTTACCTGCGGCTTGACGGACTCCAGCAGCATCATACATTACCACGATCGCAAAAATGGTCGCGATCGCAAATTCCGCACTTTTCCAGCCTAAACTATCGCCGACACCAGCAGCCAGAGCTGTAACTAGTGCGGAGTGGGCACTTGGCATTCCACCCGTAGTCGTCAATACTTTGGCACTGACTTTACCATTTTGGATCAGATCGATAATCAGTTTGAGCACCTGGGCAATTAGACAAGCAGCAATTGCCACCAGTAAAATTCGGTTCTCAAGAATTTGACTGATATTGTTAATCAGAGGGGCTGCCTTATTAACCACGTAAATGACCTAGTGTGAGGAGATGACTAACAGTTAGCATGAAGATGCAGGCTGGTGTTGAATTAAAATTGACAGGGTTGGGGATTAATTTTTACGATCGGTAATATAATCAGCCAAAGCTTGGAGTGGTCGCGCTCGATCGCCAAATTCAGCCAAAATAGCTTTAGCTTCAGCTACTAGTCTATCAGCTTGCCGCTTGGATTCTTCTAATCCCCACAGTTTGGGATAGGTGGCTTTTTGGGCTTCGAGATCTTTTCCGGCTGTTTTGCCCAATTCTGCTTGGGTTGCGGTGATATCAAGAATGTCATCGATAATTTGGAACGCTAGCCCAATATTGTGAGCGAATCTGGTCAATTTTTCGATCTCTGGCTCAGTTGCTCCAGCCATGATTGCCCCACAAACTACTGAAGACTCAAACAGGGCACCAGTTTTGTGATTGTGGATATAGGTGAGAGTCTCGACGGTGATATCTTTGCCTTCTGATTCGAGATCTACTACTTGCCCACCGACTAAACCATCTGCGCCAACGGCTCTGGCTAGATGCGCGATGGCTTTGAGAACGCGATCGGCACCGACTCCTTTGGTCTGAACGGCGATATACTCGAAGGCATAGGCAAGTAAGCCATCCCCAGCCAAGATTGCGATGTCTTCGCCGTAGACTTTGTGGTTTGTTAGTTTACCCCGCCGATAGTCATCATTATCCATTGCTGGCAGATCGTCGTGAATCAGCGACATGGTATGAATCATCTCGACGGCGCAAGCGACAGGCATCGCCAGATCGGAATTACCCCCAATAGCTTCGCAGCTAGCTAGGCACAAAATCGGCCGCAATCGCTTACCACCAGCCAGTAGTGAGTACCTCATCGCTGCGTAGATTGTATCGGGGTAGGCGGGGCGAATCGCCGCATCTAGAGCTGCTTCTACCTTGGGCTGTCGATCGGATAGGTATGCTGCTAGATCAAAAGCAGTTGCTGGTGTCAAATTTTGGGTGCTGGTCATTGGTGAGATCGAGTGAGGATGGCGATCTCGACCTCGATCGGACTAGCCAATGGTCAAAATCATTTGTTTCAACTATTTTACGAGGGTTTGGTTCCTTTTTGGGTGTCGGGTTTACAAACTCACACCTTAGAGCGAGGCATGATTACTAGTGTTTTGGTGGATAGTGGATGGTGGATAGTGGATGGTGCTCTAGAAGTGAGTTTAGAGGCTATTTTTACTGACTTTATGTGCTGGGGCAAGATATGAGCAAACAAAAAAGATCCTGGGTTGATTAACTCAGGATCTCTTCTATTGAACCTAGAAAGGGCGAACGACGGGATTCGAACCCGCGAGTGGAGGCACCACAAACCTCTGCCATAACCACTAGGCGACGCTCGCCATACTTTCTGTGTATAAACGAATATAACACGATCTCCGGAAATTAGTCTAGTGCCGCAGTAGAATATTTTTGGTATGTGAGTGGGTAACAAAGATGAAATGGCAAGTGGGTTTACTAAGTATTGTGGTGATGTGTGGACTAGGCGGGGTAATGTTCTTGACGAACCCTAGTCGAGCTGCCTATGAGAGCTTCGCTGCGGATCGCATCGGCGATCTAGCCAAAGATAAGTGCGATCGTGCCCCAGACGGATTAGGTGTGTTTATTCAAGAGTCTTGTCGAGCGGCAATTCAGGCTTACAAACCAGAGTTAAAGCCAGTTTTGGCGGCTACAACTAGTAGGCAAAACTGGGGCTTATTTAGCATCTATCGATCAAAGATAATGGTGCCGATTGTCAATATGCAGGTAGAGGTAAAATCGATCGGGGTATTCGATCGGTTCTTTGTCTATAAGATTCCTTAGTTCTCACCTATAATGATGAGGGCGCAAATTGAGTGGTTGCCTTGAATAATGCTAAAAAATCCAACCAAACCGATTAGGATTGCGATCGTCGGCGATGTCCACGATCAGTGGGATACCGCCGATGAGATCGCGCTGAAGCATTTAGATATAGATTTGGTCTTAT
Organism: Chamaesiphon sp. OTE_75_metabat_95; assembly: GCA_031387665.1. GTDB lineage: Bacteria > Cyanobacteriota > Cyanobacteriia > Cyanobacteriales > Chamaesiphonaceae > Chamaesiphon. The sequence goes on from JANNDL010000197.1 coordinate 3,977, forward strand.
TTGTCGGCGATTTTGGTAATGAGGCTGTTGAATTGGTGGGGAAGATTGCCAGCTTAGACATGCCCAAAGCTGCAATTTTTGGCAACCATGATGCTTGGTATACCGCAAGTGATTGGGGGCGGCGCAAGAGTCCCTATGACCCACTGGTAGAGGATCGCGTCCAGCAGCAGACTAATCTGCTGGGAGCTAGCTGTATTGGCTACGGCAAGTTAGATTTTCCGCAGCTTAATCTGTCAATTATTGGGAGTCGCCCCTTTAGCTGGGGTGGTTCACAGTGGAAATACAGTGATTTTTATCAATCCAGGTTTGGGATTGATGGGTTTGAGGCTTCTATTCAGCGGATTGTCGAGATGGGACAGAATGCTACCTGTGACCAGATCATCATCATCGGACACAATGGCCCCACTGGACTAGGTGAAGAGCCAGAATCAATCTGTGGCAAAGATTGGGGTGAATCTCTGGGTGGTGACTATGGCGATCCTGACTTGGAGCAGGCAATTTCAATCCTTCAGGCGCAAGGCAAGTCGATTCCATTGGTGACATTCGGGCATATGCATCACAAGCTCCGGCATACCAAAGAACGGCTGCGAACACCAATTATCATCAGTCCTGACACAGTTTATCTCAACGCGGCCCGATGTCCACGGGTGCTTTCGACGATCGAGCAGACTCTACGCAATTTTTCTCTGGTGACAATTATCGATGGCAAAGTTGCTCAAGCTGGACTGGTGTGGATGACTGAAGATTTTCAAATCGGCTTGGAAGAAATCTATTGGAAGGAAGACAATGCGTAGGGTGTGTTACTGCGTTGGCGTAGCCTACCTTCGGTAATAGCATAACGCACCATTACACGGATCTTGGTGCTACGGGTTATTTGACCTGTGTGGTAGATGTTGATATGATTAGGGTCAGGATTAAACACTATTCCGCGTTAGATACAGTAGATTCTTGTTGAGATGCAACATTATGACGGTTAGGCAACAGGGAAGGAGATCGCTCGGACTATTGATTATTGGGGGTTTGAGCCTTGCTCTGGTTGCTTGTGACGATCGCAGCAATGTCCAAGCTGGAGCAGCCCAGAAGCAAGATGTCGAGATTACCCTAGTTGGCTATGCCGTTCCCAAAGCCGCACACAATCAAATTATCAAAAAATTTACGGCTAAATGGCAGCAAGAACATAACCAGAAAGTTATTTTCAAGCAGACTTATGGTGGCTCTGGTGCCCAAACTCGTGCTGTGATTGATGGATTACCTGCGGATGTAGTGCATTTAGCCTTGGGAAATGACGTAAATAAATTAGCTAAAGCTTCCCTGGTATCGTCTGATTGGGATCAGAAGTTGCCGAATCGGGGCATCGTGGCTCAATCAGTCGTTGCAATGGTTACTCGCAAGGGCAACCCAAAGAAAATCAAATCTTTTGCAGATCTGACTCGCGCTGAGGTGAAATGGGTAACGGCAAATCCCAAAACATCTGGTGGAGCGCGGTGGAACTTCCTAGCTCTATGGAATCAGGGGATGAAAGCTGGTAAAAATGAAGCTCAAGCGATCGAGTTTACCACCGCAGCCGCACGGAATATTACCGCCCAGCCCAAGGATGCGCGGGAAGCAATGGATGCTTTTATCAAGCAGGGACAGGGGGACGCTTTATTGAACTATGAAAATGAGATCATTTTCGCCAATCAAAAAGGTCAAACCCTAGAATATGTAGTGCCAGATCTGAATATTTCGATCGATACGCCAGTGGCAATTGTTGATAAAAATGTCGATAAGCATGGCAATCGCGAGGTGGTAGAAGCTTTTGTGAAATATCTATTTGAGCCAGAAGCACAAGCAGAATTTGTCAAAGTGGGCTATCGTCCAATTGATAAGTCAATTACCGATCCACGCTTTGCCAATCTGTCAGCGTTGGGCAATGTCTCGGAATATGGCGGCTGGCGTATCTTCCAGCAGAAGTTTTTTGGCGATGGTGCGATCTATGACCAAATCCAATCGGGGAAAAAATAATTATGAGCAATATTGTTAATGCCCGTGTGGTTGGCAGGAAGAGGGTTTGGCGCAAATGGTTTGACAGGATCCGTAATTTATCATGGACGTGGCGGATTACCTGGTTTTATTTGAGTGTGATGCTGTTTCTGCCATTGGCGGCAATGTTTACCAAGGCTGGAACTGTTGGCTGGGAAAAGTTTTGGGCGGTGGCGACTAGTCCGGTAGCTCTATCGACTTATGATGTGACGTTTACCACTTCTTTGATTACGGCGTTGATTAACGGTGTGTTTGGCACCGCAATTGCTTGGGTATTGGTACGGTATGATTTTCCTGGGAAACGGATTATTGATGCTTCGATCGATCTCCCATTTGCACTACCAACTGCGGTGGCGGGGCTGACTCTAGCGACAGTCTACAGTGAGAATGGCTGGATTGGCAGTCTGTTCGCACCATTGGGGGTCAAAATCGCCTTCACGCGGCTAGGAGTGGGGATGGCGATGTTATTCATCTCTTTGCCTTTTATCGTCCGTACAGTGCAGCCTGTGTTGATGGAGCTTGAGAAGGATATCGAGGAAGCAGCTTGGTGTCTGGGTGCATCGGATTGGCAGACTTTTAGGCAAGTGGTATTGCCGCCATTGTTGCCGTCGATTTTGACAGGGATGGCATTGGGATTTTCCCGTGCGGTGGGGGAATACGGTTCGACGGTGATCATTTCATCGAATACGCCGTTTAAGGATTTAATCGCGCCTGTCTTAGTCTTTCAGCGATTGGAGGAGTATGACTATGCTGGGGCGACGATTGTGGGGGTAGTTTTACTCGGTATTTCATTGGTGTTGCTGGTGGGAATCAATCTATTGCAAGCTTGGGGGCAACGTCATGAAAACTAGTAATGTGGATACTTTAGTACATCGAAATCGCAAAAAAAAGCAGCTTAACTGGATTCCGGCTGTTTTGATTGGGGTATCGATCGCATATATTAGTCTGATTATTTATATTCCGGCAATTAATGTTTTTTATCAAGCATTTCACAAAGGAATCGAACCATTTCTATCGAATTTTAGCGAACCAGATTTTCTCAATGCAGTTAAAGTGACATTGTTACTCGCGTTAATTGTCGTCCCAATTAACACTGTATTTGGCTTGTGTGCAGCTTGGTCGATCGCCCGACATCGATTTCCAGGAAGGACGTTATTATTGAGTATTATCGATCTACCTTTATCAATTTCTCCAGTGGTAGCAGGACTGATGATCATGCTAGTTTATGGCGGACAAGGCTGGTTTGGCAGTTGGTTTAAAGCGCAGGGTGTTGATATTGTATTTGCTCTACCTGGGATGATTATCGCAACAGCTTTTGTGAGTATGCCGTTTGTGGTGCGGGAGGTAATTCCGGTGCTAGAGGAAGCTGGAGTGGATCAGGAGGAGGCGGCTAGAACGCTGGGTGCCAGTGATTGGCAGATATTCTGGCGGGTAACGCTGCCGAATATTCGCTGGGGGTTGATGTATGGCGTATTGCTGACGAATGCGCGGGCAATGGGTGAGTTTGGAGCTGTATCTGTGGTGTCGGGAAATGTGGCAAATACCACTCAAAGTCTACCGCTATTTGTGGAGGAAGCTTATAAAGATTACAACACCGAAGCGGCTTTTTCAGCGGCGGTTTTGCTGGCGTTACTTGCGGCTGTGACGTTAGTTTTAAAAGAGATTTTGGAGAGTAAAACGCGGATTAAAGACCAGTAAGTTGCGTGAATCCTAGCTAGTGGGCATTACCCACCCTAAGCACTTCAACCCAACTTTACGCATTTACCAATATTCACCATCCACCATCCACCATCCACTAAATATAATACATTGGACTGCTCTGCCGCTGAGTCTCTAATGTCTTCGCTAAATCTTGAAGGGTGTAACTAACTAGAATTTCATTAACTGATTCCTTAATACCTGCAAATGTCTGAATGATTACAGTTTTTTCGAGCGTATTAGAAGTACTTGGATCGACTTTTTTACGATCGCCACCACCTTCGATCGCAATTATGACATCCAGTAATGTAATCTGCCACAGTTCTTTGGCTAATAAGTAGCCACCTTTCATACCGCGCTGACTGGAGAGGATGCCTTGACGTTTAAGAGATGTGAAAATCTGGTCGAGATAGCGTTCTGGGAGTGCTTGACTGGCGGCAATCTCATTCACTTTCAGCGGTTTACCTTGGGCTTGTCTGTCGGCAATTTCGAGGAGGGCGACTAAAGCATATTCCAGTCTAGAGGAGAGTTCCACAGTGGTTCAATCGAATACTAGATCTAAGATATCACGGTTTTCCGCTCGATCTGGAGTAGTTGTTTGGTGAATAGTGGATGGCTCGCACTGTTCGCGTAGCGTCTGCCTTAGCAGAGCGTAGCCGAAGTGTAAATTTTTCTAATTAATTAAAATTTTATTTGTTCGGGTTTTTAAAAATGGGAATTTCTGTAAAGAATGTATCGAAACAGTTTGGTAGTTTTCAGGCTGTCGAGGGTGTTGATCTGGAGATTGATTCTGGCGCATTAGTCGCGCTGTTGGGGCCATCTGGTTCGGGTAAATCGACTTTACTTCGGCTAATTGCTGGGCTGGAAATGCCTGATAGTGGGGAGATTTGGTTGACGGGAGCTGATGCGACGAATCAGAGCGTCCAGGATCGAAATATTGGATTTGTATTTCAGCATTACGCTTTGTTCAAGCATTTGACAATTCGGGAAAATATTGGCTTTGGTTTGAAGATTCGCAAGGCTAGTCCGGCTAAAATTAAGGCACGAGCTGATGAGTTATTAGAATTGGTTCAGCTATCGGGTTTGGGCGACAGATATCCGTCGCAGTTATCAGGAGGACAGAGACAGCGGGTGGCTTTGGCTCGTTCTTTAGCAGTGGAACCAAAAGTATTATTACTTGATGAGCCGTTTGGGGCGTTGGATGCCAAGGTGCGGAAGGACTTGCGGGCGTGGTTGCGACGGCTGCATGACGAGGTGCATGTGACGACGGTATTTGTGACCCATGACCAGGAGGAGGCGATGGAAGTGGCTGATAAAATCGTGGTGATGAATAAGGGTCAAATTGAGCAAGTCGGCACCGCAGCGGAGATTTATGACCGACCTGCGACGGCGTTTGTGATGAGCTTTATTGGTCCGGTAAATGTGTTGCCCAGTAGTGCCGATATCTTCCACAATAATGGTTATGAAGCCAATCATCCCCAGGTATTTTTGCGTCCCCAGGATATCTCGATCGAGACTGAGCCAGATGCTACGATGACTGTGGCGACAATAACGCGGATTGTTCATTTAGGCTCGGAGATTCAGGCTGAATTGACTCTGGCAGATGGTCAAATTTTGTCTGCCCATGTGACTCGAGATCGATTTGATGAGCTGAAGTTGTATCCTCAACAAATTGTCTATATTAAGCCGAAAGAAGCTAAATCCTTTCCACTTAACTATTCGATTTAGGCTGCCATTTTGCGATCGCAATCGCAGCATTTTGACCACCAAATCCAAAACTGAAACAGAGTAGGTTATTCACACTAGCCACGCGAGCTGTTCTGACTAAATCTAGATCAAATTCAGGATCGGTTAAACCAACGCAGGGCGGTAAAACCTGGGTGGAAATCGCTTGTAAACACAGAGCAATTCCCACTGCACCAGACGCGCCTAATGTATGCCCTGTGGCACCTTTGATGGAACTAATTGCCACTCCAGCGGGAAATATCTGCTGAATTAATCGACTTTCATATCGATCGTTTAGCAGCGTACTTGTGCCATGAGCATGAATATAATTAATATCTGTAGGGCTAAATTGACTCCGCTGGAGACATTGCGCGATCGCTTTGAAACCTGCTGTTCCATCGATGTCCATTGCACACATCTGATGAGCATCATTAGTTAGGCCAAATCCTAATACTTCCCCGTAAATCTTGGCACCTCTCGCTATGGCAAGTTCTGCTGTTTCTAGAATAAATACCGCCCCACCCTCACCTAATACTAAACCCTCACGGTGTCGATCGAATGGATAGCAGCCAGTTGTAGCGAGGGCACCAATTTGACTAAAACCCGTAATTGTCAGCGGTGTAATCGGTGCTTCGATGGCTCCCGCGATCGCCCGCTCACAGGCTCCAGCGCGAATCAAACCCACAGCTTGAGCAAGTGACCAGATTCCGGTGGCACAAGCTGCCATTGGAGCTAATAGAGCGGTTCTAGAGCCAATATATCTGGCTGTCTCGATCGCTGGACTGTGGGGTAATGTGTTGAGCCAATTGGTTAAATCTGACTGGGTGGAAGGATTTGAGGTGAATTTCTCCCAATCTGATTGGCAACTGCGGCTAGAACCAATGGTGATTCCACAATCAGGCAATGGTAAGTTTAAACCTGCATCCAGAATGGCTTCAGCTACAACTGTCCGAGTTAATTTGAGAACGTGCTGCGGCTGGGCATTGATTAGAGCGAGAGGAAGTGGTGGTAAGTCTGGAAAGGGTTGAAGTAATTGAATTGCCGATCTACCAACTAGAATATTTTCCCAAGTTGTTGGCAGATCGCCAAATGCCGATCTAAACCCAATTCCAGTAATGACAATTCGCATCTGTAGAGACTAGAATTCGCTTAAATGTAAATGGTGGGCAGCGATGTATAGATACTCTTACTGCCATAATCCAAGGGTACCCATGAAGGGCACCCTAGATCTTCGCAATAGCACTGGATAGATCTTTCTGTGGAGTTCTCTTACTTTTTCAGATTTTCAATGCCTTGGGTTACTTGAGCTGAGGTAATTTTGTCACCTTGCTTGATGGTATCAATTACTTCTACACCTTGAGTAATTCTACCAAAGACGGCATAGTTACCATTGAGGTAAGGGACATCTTCGAGGGTGAAGTAGAACTGGGAAGACGCACTGTCAGGTGATTGGGAACGCGCCATGGCGATCGCGCCGCGTTTGTGTTCGAGCTGTGCGGTACCATTGATTGGTTGACTATAAGTCGGAGAAGTCGCGCCAGTAGGTTTGATTTCGAGGGGGATGCGACGTTCTGAGCTAGATCCACTGGGAATATAGCCACCTGTACCATTGCCTTTGGGGTCGCCACCTTGGACGACAAAGTTTTTGACAACTCGATGGAAGGTCAGACCATCATAGAATTTTTTCTGGACGAGATCGACGAAGTTCCCCGCGCTAATTGGGGCGTTGGTACCGTCTAATTCGATCGACACTTTTTTACCACCATTGACAGTCATCACCACTGTTGCTTTACCATTGAGTCTAGGCAAGCCAGGGAATTGGGTGCTGGTAGTATCAGGTGTTGTTGGTGCTGGAGTAGTTGGAGCGGATGGAGCTGGTGGATTCGCAGATTGATTTCTGTTGGGGCTATCACACCCACCCAGGATCAGTGTACCCAACAGAAAACTAACGACGACTAGGCTATGAAATGGTTTATGCATTGGTGTAATTCGGGGATTTGAGTATTTCGATCGACTCATTGTAAATCGATCGCGCCCTATATTGATTAGGACTATGGAAAATCGATAGAGTTCCGCCACTATTTCAAGCATTTAACCGCAGCCTCAATAAATTTAATACTCGCAATGCCGACATGTGGCGAATTAATTCTCGTTCTCGGTTCTTACCCAACTGATATTTAAGCCCCACAACGCCGCCATCAGGATCGGCGACTCCAATATACACCAAGCCAACGGGCTTGTCTTCAGTTCCACCACCTGGCCCAGCAACGCCTGTAATGCTGACACCCCAATCAGTCCCGACTTTTGCCTTGACACCCGCCGCCATCTGTCGCGCCACCGTTTCACTGACAGCCCCCTCAGTTTCTAGATCCGCCGCATTCACACCCAACAAATTGACCTTAACCTGATTGGCATAGGAAATAATCCCGCCTAGAAAGTACTCCGAACTGCCAGGGATTTCCGTTAATAGACTGCCGAGTCCACCACCAGTACAGGATTCTGCTACGGCTAAAGTTTGACCTTTTGCCTTTAATAATTGCCCGACGACACTAGCCAAACTATCGCCATCATTACCATAATAAGTCTCTCCAGCAATTTGTTTAATCTCGCGCTCGATCGGCTCCATCAGCTCATTAGCAGCTTTCTCACTCTCTGCTCTAGCCGAAATCCGCAGCCGAACCTCTCCCTTTCCGGCATAGGGCGCGACAGTCGGATTATTAGAATTGAATAAGTGACTTACCTGCTCGGCTAAAGCTGACTCCGAAACACCAAAGAAGCGGAGACTGCGACTATAGATTGAATTTTGCCCATAACCCTGGGTTTTTAAAAATGGAACGGCTGTATCCCGCCACATCCGGTACATTTCTCTGGGCACACCTGGAAATGTGAAGATCGTCAGTCCCTCCCGTGGCTGCCAAATCATCCCTGGAGCCGTTCCAGTGATGTTGGGCAATAAATCCGCGCCTGCTGGCTGGAGTGCTTGCTTGTGGTTGCTGGGGGTCATTTCCCGCCCAGCCTGAGTAAATTTAGCTTGAATATCCGCAATCACGCCTGGAAATTCCACCAGGGGCGTGTTGAAATAACTAGCGATCGATTCTGTCGTCAGATCGTCAGGTGTTGGCCCCAAACCACCTGTGAAGATTAATATACTCGACCTGGCTGCCGCAATCTCGATCGCCTGATGGACTCGATCGACATTATCCCCCACCACAGTCTGATAAAAATGGGGAATGCCCAAGGCGGCTAATTCCTGAGCCAGATATTGAGAGTTGCTATTGAGAATATCACCGAGCAATAACTCGGTACCAACACAGATTACTTCCGCAGCTATGGTCATAAGTGGATAGTGGATAGTGGATAGTGAATAGTCTAGCTTTCGTAGGGTGTGTTATCGCGAAGCGTAACGCACCCTACGAAAGCTAGATGCTATGACTCGATCGAGATCGCATCAGCCGATAGTAGATCCACAACAATCTCTGCTACTTTAGCTGCGGCTCCTGCTTCGCCACGTACCTCCCGCAATTCTGCCTTCATCTTGGTCAATTTCTCAGGATGTTTGAGATAGTCGATCGTAAAATCTGCCACGGTTTTAGCATCTAAAAAACCAATTAATTCAGGGACGATCTCTCGTTGATTTGCCCAGATATTTGGCCATGCTAGTTTGCGATTATTCAGAGTACGGAGCGCGATCGTATTGACTATTTTAGCGATCGGTGAACCAATTAACGGTAAGTTCACTAATACTCCCAATCCGCCATCCCAAGCACGCATGGCATCTAATTGTTGCATCGGCAAAATCACAATCATCGGCACACCCAACGCACCTAGTTCGGCAGTATTCGCACCCACGGTCGTCAAGCATAGTGTACATTCAGTTAGCAAATCGTAAGCCGGAAATTCGGTGTGCAATCCAACTTTTAAGCCGCTAGGTGTCTGAAGATAACAACCTGTTTCATCATTAATTAGAATAGACGTAGCACCATTTACCATCGCGATTGCCGGATTATTCGCTGGATCGCCATACTTGGAAATAGTCGCGAGATCGATCGTTGGTGCGACCGGAATTACGAATTCTACCTGTGGATATGCTGCTTGAATGTATTCAGCGATCGCCAGCATCAACGGCAATCCCATTCCTAATTTTGCTACCTTAGAACCAACAAGTAAACCAATCTTTAGCTGATGATTTTCAGTCTTAACTGCATTAGAATTGAGGCTGCTTTGACTCTCAACCATCAAATCGCCAACTACCGTAAATTTGTCCAGATATTGCGGTTTAGCTGTTTCAGTTACTTTCGCATTCATTACTGCAAACCGATCGATCGATCCCTGCCATCGCGCCGCCCATTCAGCATAAACAACAGTTTGATAACCTAACCTTTTACCAATTACCACAGGGGGAAACTGATCGCCCCCCAGAAAGATAACAATACCTCGCTCTCGCCAATCCCAACTTTGAGCAGTTTTACCCCATACCAAAAACTTTGTAAAATGCTCCGCCCCCTGCACTCGGTCGATCTCAGAATATGCAGTTAACATCTGCACTTCTCGCCCACTAGCATTCGGACATGGCGACATAATTACCGAGATCCGAATAGTCGATCGATCTTCACCTAATTTGGCTCTCAATGCTCTCACTACCGGACGCACCCAAGTCGTGACTTCTCCAGGTGCGTTTGAGAGAATTAGAATATCGATCGGCTGCGTGGTACTCATGATGTTCAATCTAGGCGAAAGAGATGTCTTTTTGGTGATGATACCGATCCATTTTAGATTCGATCTCAAACATAATGGTGGATTTGAAGGTAAAATTAAATTAGGAACGTGACCGAATAGTATTCTAGGCATTCTATGCCGTTATGAGATATCTGCTAAATCGATGAACGAAATAAAGATATGACACTGAAAGAATTAGAAGCTCAAATTCTAGGTTTAAATCTAACTGAAAAAGCTGAAGCATTGCAACTTTTGACTCAAGGATGGAATAATGGTTCCCGCCGCATCGTCAAAACACCAGATGTGATGGGGGGCGATGCCTGTATTGCCAATACTCGGTTGCCCGTTTGGTTATTTGTCAGTCTCCGTAATCAAGGATCTAGTGATGCTGAATTATTCAATGATTATCCACAGTTAACTGCTGCTGATTTGGTCAATGTTTGGGCTTATGCAGAAGCTTATCCTGCTGAAATTGAAGCTGCACTTGCAGAACAAGAAAGTGCAATTTAATTAGGGCTTGCTGAAGAAACTTGGAGAGGTCTCCATTCAAGGGTTTTCAACCTTTGTCAGATGATCGAGTGCCAAACTATGGCATCTAAAGGCTCAAAACCCTTGCATTTTTGTGCGAAATCGACGAACAACTTTAGAAGTCGATCGAGAAACCTCTTGCCGTTTACCAATTCCGCAGTTAATATTTGATCTAGGGAAGTCTAGCTCTCATCCGTGTACCGAAGATCGCAATGCGTTAGCACTGACAACTCGTATTCATGCAGCAATCTTAGCTGAGGAAATTTTGTCGGGGAAAATGATTAGTGTCGTTCGCCCTGCTAAATAATAGCCCTCTATCGTACCTCAATCATGGGTGCTTTTCGCGATCGTTGAGCGATCGTATTGCGGGATACTTGAAAATATTTTGACGCACCACCCATATCAAAAGATAGCAGGCTAGCATCACCTCGATCGAGAATTTTCTTTGGTTTTGATGGTTTAATCCCCTGTGCTTTCAACAGTTCACTAGCCAATGCTCGCGCCAACAGTGGCGGCACACTATTTCCAATCTGACGACAGCCGTGCCACTTAGTTGCATGGAGCCGAAACCAATCTGGATAGGAGTGCAGCCTAGCCGCCTCTCTGACGGTAATTACCCGTGAAAATAGCGGATGAATCGGACGGGGCGATGTATGTGCTCCCCTCGCGCTGTCAGTACCCGCTCTGAGCGTATTGCAAAGTCCAGTCGGTTCGAGCCTCCGAAACCTACTAATCGGATCGGTTTTGCCTGGGGGAGTATTTGCAAATCGCGCTTGAGAAGATGCTGTGTGTTGAGTTCTGATGCTGCATGTTAGCAAATCTGGATCGAAGTTTCGGGGGTAACTATAGTCGTGAGGATCTCGATCGAATCCTCTCAATTTTCGCCCATAAGCACTCGTTGTTTCCCATTCTACAGGTACAACATCACTGAGATTTAGTTGATCAAATAGATCGGCATTGGGCAAATCATCGATCGCATCGGCAACGCTAATTCTATCGTTACTTGGTTCGGGATAATCAGGCGACTTTAAACCCTTGCGAGTACCGACTAAAAACAACCTTCGCCGATCCTGCGGCACTCCATAATCAGCAGCGTTTAATACTTGATATGGTGTCAACACATCATACCCAGCATCGCCCAACGCCACAATTAATTCCTCTAAAAATTGAGCATGTTTACCAAGCGTCAAGCCGCGAACATTCTCAAACACACAGTACTTAGGATTTAAGTCCTGAACGATCCGCACATAGTGAAATACTAGTTGATTCCGTGGATCTTCAAAAGCTCGTTTACCCATGAGCGAAAAGCCCTGACAGGGCGCACCACCCACCACCACATCAATATCTTTATTGCCCAACTTTGCACGACGACGAATCTCTGCTCCAGTCAGATCGATCACACTGGCACAAATTGTCGTAGTATCAGGAAAATTATATTCATGGGTCGCACAGTGAATCGGATCGATTTCCACCGCTGCGACAATATCAAACCCAGCCTGTTCAAACCCCAGAGACATCCCGCCAGCCCCAGCAAAAAGGTCAATTCCGATCGGTCTACTCATCTAGAATGGGGCAAGTACTGGATCTAACTATATTACCAGTAGTTAGAATGTTCTGATTTGAAGATTTTTGAATTTGGTATAATAGCAGACTGTAGAAAATAGAAAAAATGACCATCGAAGCAGCGACACCCCAAGAGCGGATGGGGATTATTCAAGGTGATATTACCAAATTAACGGTAGACGCGATCGTCAATGCTGCCAAAAGTTCACTCCTTGGTGGCGGTGGTGTCGATGGTGCAATTCATCAAGCCGCAGGTGAAGATCTCCTCTTTGAGTGCCAGCAGCTTAACGGTTGCCCCACGGGTGAAGCCAGAATTACCGATGGCTATCTGCTCCCAGCTAAATATGTCATCCACACTGTCGGCCCAACCTGGCGCGGTGGCGGCAATGGCGAATCCAAATTACTCGCTAGCTGCTACCGCGAGAGTCTCGCCCTCGCAAAAATGTATGGCATTGAAACCATAGCTTTTCCTGCAATTAGCTGTGGTTCCTATGGCTACCCGATCGAATTAGCTGCTAAAGTTGCCCTAGAGACGGTGGTATCTGTACTAGAGCATGAACCATCAATTCTCGGAGTCAGCTTTGTTTGCTTTGACGACGATGATTATGATACTTATGTCGAAGCATTTGGAATGCTATAACGTATTTAAACGTAGGGTGTGTTACTGCGAAGCATAACGCACCAATACCTGCGCCAGCATAGCGCGCCAACACAAATAAGCTATTCAATTTTGGTGCGTTACCCTACGGGATAACACACCCTACAACTTTACCCCTAGACTTTGCCACCAACCTTGACTTTAGGTGCGATGAAATAATCGCCCTTTTCATCAACACCAATCTGCCCCAAAGATTCATCACCCGTAATCAACCGCGCACCGCGCTTGCGAGTGAAATAACTCCAAGTCCACTGAATAAACACCACTAATTTATTATCAAACTCAATCAGATAATAAATGTGGACAAATACCCAGATCAACCAGGCAAAGAAGCCCGACATCTTGATCTTACCAAAATCAGCTACTGCCGAATGTCGGCCAATCACCGACAAACTGCCCGCATCATTGTATTCAAAGGCTGGTGAAGTCTTACCCTCAAGCCGCTTGACAATCAGATCCGCAACATACTTGCCTTCCTGAGTCGCCACAGGTGCCACACCAGCCAATGGCTTGCCGTCTGGCTTGGTAAAGTTTGCCAGATCTCCCAGCACAAAAATCTGGGGATAGCCCTTAATGCTCAGATCCTGTTCCACCATCACACGACCAACTCGATCAAGTTCCGCACCCGTATGTTCTGCCAAAATGCCACCCATCGCGGAAGCTTTAACACCCGCAGCCCACAGCACTGTTCGCGCCTCAACTATCGTTGTATCGTCACCCTGACGAATCGTCACCAATTTATCAGCGATATTCGTCACCAGTGCTTTTGTCCGCACCTCTACGCCCAAATTCACCAGAGATTCTTCCGCTTTCGCTGACAAATCGGGTGAGTAAGGCGGTAAAACCCGATCCATCCCTTCCACTAGGATGATCTTGGCTTCAGCAGTATCAATATTGCGGAAATCTTTCTTCAGCGTACTGTAAGCCAACTCAGAAATTGCACCAGCCAATTCTACCCCAGTCGGACCACCACCAACGATTACAAACGTCAACCAAGCACGGCGTTTCTCGGCATCATGTTCCTTCTCCGCCGCTTCAAATGCCATGAAAATCCGGCGGCGCATCTCTAGCGCATCTTCCACTGTCTTCAATCCTGGAGCGGTAGGTGCCCACTGCTCATTCCCAAAGTAATGGTGACTAACTCCAGTCGCAACGATCAACGTATCGTAGTTAATCTCGCCCTTATTCAAAAAAATCTTCTGCTGCTGCGGATCGACATCTTGCACCTCACCCATCAACACCGTTGTATTCTGCTGCTTGTTGAGGATCGATCTCAGCGGTGAAGAAATTTCCGCAGGCGACAATCCACCCGTCGCTACCTGATAGAGCAATGGCTGAAATAGATGGAAATTCCGTTTATCAATCAGTGTCACCTTCACAGGCGCATCACCCAATGAGAGAGCCGCATGAAGTCCCCCAAATCCGCCACCAACAATAACTACATGGTGCGGCGACTGTTGCTCAACTTTATTTTTCACGATCGGGTTTCCTCACTTCAATCTTCAGCAGGTTATTTGGTCTAGAACTTACTTGAGGTCTAAAGTCAAGGTTTTTCACGAACATCTGCATCTATTTTAATCGACTTTTAGCAAAAGTCATGATTTAGCTGCGCGAAGTTCTGCTTAGATCGCTCGGCTCAACGTTTTTTCTTCCAACGGCTGCTTGATTTTGTCGAAATATCCCCGCAGGGCTTCATTCATCATTGTTTGATAGCCTTTGCCTTCAATTCACTACTAACGTCATCGATCTTTTGCTCTAGGCGTTGATTGCTTTGTTTAACTCCATCAACTTCGATCTCTCAACTGTCGATCTATCTTGATAAACTCGATCGAACGATCATCGAATACTCATCTTTTATACCTGAATTATTACTTGTCACCCATGTAATTTTCGTCGATCATGGATGAATCGATTTCATATCGCCAGTTCTAAAATTTGTGATTTGCTATCTATTTCTAACTGGCTACGATCAACTGACAAACAACCTTCGTTGGCGAAGCCTTTCGGAACGAAAATCGCTTCATGGAGATTGGATATCAATTCATCCCAGCTATCACCTTCTGTGGCACAGCCTGGGATTGCTGGTACTTCTGCCCAATAGCCGCCTTCGATTGCTCCATGGACAATTACGGTTAATTTCATTGGTCGATCGGTAAAATGTCAATCTTATTTTAACACTGCTGGGATTAGCCTTGGGCTGCGATCGATCGAACCTACTCCCTTCCCGCCACAAGAATACAGATCTCTCCAAGAGTCAATTACTCATCCAGAGATCTAATTTTGAACCGCAGAGGCGCAGCGATGTCCGCTCGTCGGGTTCCCCGACGGTTTAGGACATCAAGACAGAGAGCGCA
>JANNDL010000199.1:0-40622 GCA_031387665.1 Chamaesiphon sp. OTE_75_metabat_95
TGGGCTTCGTTTCTAGCTTACCTGCCCCTAAATCCCCCAATTCTGGGGGACTTTCTAAAAGCTAGCTCCCCCAGAATTGGGGGTTAGGGGCACACAAATTGAGATTTGAAAGAGTTTCAGACTTGTGTATACACGGTAGGCAATTCGGGTGGGGCTGGCAGGATACTTCGTTAAACCTAGCACGCCATAGTGGTCTAGAAACAACGCCGCAATCATCTGTCCGGCAAATGTCAGGGCAAGTGTGAGGGTAGCTCTAATTTTGAGCGTCGCGACAATTGTAGACCACACATACAACGTACCCAAACAGCCCCCAACCCACATCCACCAAGAGGTTTGAGTCAGAGCAGCCATCGTCGGCAGTGGGTACTGGGCAATAATGCAGATCGACAAGGCGGTGAGGGTTCCGGCTAGATATGAAACGAACGTAACCTGCATCGGATCGCCAACATAGCGTCGCAGTAGAGTATTGAGCGCGACTTGAATCGGGATAAAAGCACCCCCAATCAGTGCAGCGAGTAGATAGACAATTCGTTCGTTCACGCTAGAGCCTCATGTCAATCTGTCCACGATACCATCTAGTTTCAAATAGCAGCTCTATCGATCGAACAAAGCAGACTACATACTCAGTACCCGTCTGCAAATCCATCATCCGCGCCATCTCTTGCGGATCGTTGAGTGCGGTGCGGACAAGCCTATCCATATCTATATCTTGCTCTTTAGATTTCATATCAAAGTTCTCCCTGGACAAAACACAAAAATATCAATAGACGGTTCTCTCTTTATGCTATCTCGTTTTGATTTGGCAGGATAACTATCTACAAAATAAATGCTGTAATTGATCGCTTCAAAAATGATAACTTAGTCCACCGCTACAGATGCTGTGCTGTTAATACTTACCATATTAATAATGGCTCCGTACAACGATTCTCGTTCCGAGCAACTGAACCGATGAAAACGTCGTCTAATCGATGAAAGAAACTCTGTTTGGGTACGCTAGATTGTTTCCTTCGGAAAGGCTTCGCCAACATTCTTCAAACCAATTTACAGATCCTTGTTCCGAGCCAGTTTCAGCTAAGTTCCTTAGAAGAGGCTATTGCTAGGGCAAACGCTCCGCTACCGCCAACGATAAAGTTATTTTTGGGCAATTGCATACAAAACATCAGAATCGAGAGCTTGAATATGATTATCTTGCAAAAATGCTAGATTAATTGACTTCACCCGCTCCTGAGTTGCGGGATCTAGTCGATCGATCGTCCCTCTAATGCCACCACCCATCACCATCGTCCACCAATCTTCGGGCGTGGCGAGTTTGTGACTATCTGTTTCGGCAAATACCTCCACATTCGTCGCACCACCAGCTTCTAGCAACGTTTTGAGGGCATCTCGATCGCTAATTCGGTACCAGGGTGTACATTGCTTGTACAGTTCGGGACGCTCGACTTTGACTGCATTCCAGAAGGTTTGATTAGCAGGCTCGAATACTCGCGTTCCCCAAGACGTAATCGCTAGTTTCCCGCCAGGACGCAGCATTCGCCATAGTTCAGCGACGGCTGCTTCCATGTCAGGTACGAAGAAAATGCCAAATACACAGATAATCGCATCGAAGTAATCAGCCGCCGAATTAAAAGTTGTTGTTGATTTCTGAATTGCTTCTGCTTTATTCATAGAGATTTTATGGTTGCTAATTTCATTTATGATGACCTAATCTCATGTTCAATGCTATAGATTTGGATAGATAAGCGTCTTACCTTGAGTTGCGCTCTGGGTCAGTTCTGCTAGTTTTTCAGCAGCGACGGATAGAGAAACACGGTGTTGCACCTGCGTTTTGTAGCCATTAAGCAAAAGTTTCTGCGCTTTTTTCCTGCAAGAAGTTGCCCAATTAAACTTTTTTGAAGGAACCACTCATTGATTGAGAAGCCTCTCAAAACATGTTGCTTGCCAACAAGTTGCGTGATTCCATCAAAGGTAATTGGCTGACCAGACAAACGACCCAAAATCCAGATCGTGCTGCGATCGGGCATCGCTGTCATCAATAGGTTTGGCATTTTACCTGCAACAGAGTCAATCGCTGCTCTTGTGTTTAGTTTGTGTGCTAAATGTTTAAGTTTATCGGGAAACTCATCGGTGGTCAAATCCAGAATGTATTTAGCACCAAGCTGATGTAGCACTGAAATTTGTCCTGGCGATCAACAGGTTCAGTCCTAGAGTCCTAGTAGGTATCGATCAAGAATGTTCGATCAACGATTGACACCTGTAAGTTTTACCTATTGAGCGATTGAGGGTACTTGCGAAATGTTAACGAGATTGTGGGAAGAAAACCGCCTATAGTTTCGATCCGCTTCTAGATCGAAACGATCCGGTCAGATTGAATCGATCGATTTGTTAGACTTAACTAAGCTAAATTACTTCAATTGAATTGAGGCTGATGCGATGACCGATGTACCAGTAGCGAGACCGCGCATTAACTCTGCTTTTAAACTCTTGATGTCAGTGCATTGGTGGATGGCGGGGATTTATATACCGCTATTTATCATCGGTACGATTATGTCCCAACTCGATCGCGGCGCACCCTTTCGGAGCGAACTGTACGACTTCCATAAATCTCTGGGCGTGTTGTCGATGGCACTACTGACTTGGCGAATTTTCTTACTATTGAAGATAAGCTGGCAGAAATATACGCGACGGTTGCCCAAATTTACTCCCGCTTGGATTAAAAATGTCGGTTTGCATCTATCACTCTACCTGTTCATGTGGGCGGTACCGATCGCCGGATTTCTGCTCTCCAATTCATTTCGCCCCAATAACGTCAAGTTGTTTGGCTTGTTGCTGCCAGACATATTTCCACCCGACAAAGCAATGGTAGATGTGGGGCGCAACTTACATTTTTGGCTATCATATACCTTTCTAGCATTTATCGTTCTCCACGCGATCGCCCAGTGGAAAGTAATCCGCGCTAATTGGCGACGGTTACAGAACTTTTTGGGGGTGAGATCCGTCAATTGAGCTTTTAGGGTAAGTCACTGTTCGTTGGCATCGCCTACCGGAGGTAATCGCTCCTGCATCTTAAATCGGTCATTAGTCTGCTGGAAGGTAATCCGATCCAGATCGTTTATCCTCAAAACCGTCATCTATCTTCCAAAACTCGTGCATTCGTAGAGTTTTTTCAGCGGGTACTGAAGCGATAGAACAGATATTTCTGAATTCGATCGGGCACTGGGGCAAGTTTTCAATTATGGAATATCACTCAAGAGTGAGACATTAGGGTAAGCTTTACTTTCACCTTTTGGCGATCGAATCCTCTATTTAGCAATCCCTTTCCAGTGCTTTGAGGTTATCTTCTAACGGCACAGTTGAGCGATCACAAATAACCTCGAACTCAGCACTTCTCTCGAACATCTCTAGCAGCCCTTGGGGGATGGTTATATCCATAAGTTTCCTTCAAGTCTTCAGTTGTAATAAAACCGTATTGCAGAATATGATCGATGACCGCTTTTGGTCTTTTTGCAGTCACAGCCAGACAAAGTTGTATGAAGTCATCGGGTAGCTGTTGAGAAGTTTCCATGCTTTTCTACGAGAGTTATTTGCGTTGGTGCTTTGCAAATATAGCTTGTCAGATCTATAAGTTGTCGGCTGATTAAATCTGGAGATAAGTACAAAGATTCTATGGTTTTCTCCTCTCTACCTAGCAATGTTGACTGTGAAGATCGTCCAACTTCAATTTCAATTCTTTTAAGCCCTAAGCTTTTAGGTAATTCCCTGCCGAAAGTTTTGTTGCCTAATCTGCCATCATAACTAATTGCAAATGCTATTCCTCTTTCGTTTAAGTCTTCAAGGGCTAAAACAAAATCTTTAAAGTCAATCCCAGAAAAATATCTTGAGTCTTTGTTTCCACATACACCTTGGTAAGGGGGATCCATATAAACAAAATCATGATTCTGGACGTTGGTTAAAACTTGTCTATAATCCAAGCATGTAAATTGACATTTACCTTTCAGAAGCCTGGACACACCTTCGATATTTTTTCTCATGGTGGCGGGCTGTGTTCCTTTTCGCCTTTTGTCAGGACTTTGATTAAATAAGCCTTCAGAATTGTAACGAACTGCTCCTTTTACACATCGTGCCAGCAAATAGATAAACAGCTTTGGATCGTTTGTTTTATTGAATTTTTTTCTGACTTCAAAATAGTGCTCGATCGAATCAGAATGTTGTTCGCTCCATACATCTGCATAGGCATCTGCTATATCACCTGGATTCTCTATAATTAGCTTAAACAATTCTATTAGTGGTTTATTCAAATCGTTTAACCAAAAGTTTTTAGCACTTTGTTCGGCAACAGCAGCAATGCTAATTGCCGCTGTTCCAGCAAAAGGCTCTACCAACCGCTCTACTCGGTTAGGCAAAAACCTAAGAATATGTGCCGCAAGGTTTCGCTTACTGCCCTGATACTGAACTGGATGAGGTAGACTAGCCATTGTGATAAGAGAACAAACGAGCTTACAGAAGTTTATCACAAGATTTTGAATAGATTGCTCAACCCACAGTTGTTTGCGTGAATCAGGAATCGAAGACAGACAAGTGTGGTCTTTGTTCGAGTGTTAGCAGCTTTCGTCTTTGCGTTGGCGGTAGCGGAGCGTTAGCCTCTGCTTTGCTGAATCATCTCTTGGATTGTTTCAGTTTCGCCAATTTCATATAGAACGATTGAATTATTCTCAATAGTAAAGATTTGCTTAACTGTCATATCTGCAAGCAAATTGTCTTGCAAATCTTTGACGATTTGATGAACTGTAACGACATTGCGATTCTTTTCATCCGTTTCAAATTTTAAGGTTTCAAGCTGCACTTGAATCACCTGATATTGCTTTTTCCAGTATTCCCGCACCGCGTCACGTCCATAGACGAAACCACCTTCTACTCCGTTTGCCCATTTCACATCTGGGTGCATTACCTCAACGATCGTTTCTAACTCACTGTTGTTAAAAGCATCGTATAAATTTTGTAGAAACTGTTGATTTGAACTCATTGTTAATACTCCAGGTAATATTTTTTTCAACCAGTAATGCCAGTCGATTTGGTAGTTCAGAAATCCCGAACATCGATCTAAGCTGTCTTCAGTCCGATCGCCTTTTGAGGACACCCCTTACAATAGTCTTAACCGTAACGTGCCGTCTCATCGAATTCTGCTAAAATTAGCCTAATCCTGCTGAAAATGTGAAATCTTGACTGGGTTAAAGCCGATGGTGAATCATTCAACTTCCACGCTCGATTTTACCGATCGACAAGAAGTAGCGCGAGTACTTCCAAAAACGCCCACATTAGCCAGCTATCATACGGGATGGAAAGGGTTAACCTTCACTCACTACTGCCACCCTCCCCATGAAACGGTGGAGCATTGCCTTCTACAACATTCACTGGTAATCACAAACCCCAAAAGTTGCTTTCAGATAGAGCGTCATTTGGATGGCAAATTTAAACACTATACCCACGGCAACGGTCGCGTCGATGTTATCCCAGCATTTCTAAGTCATTGGACAAACTGGGATCGGGATGTCGAATTTTCGGTGATTGCGATTTGTCCCACATTGCTGAATCAAACCACTCAAGAGTCGATCCAGCGTGAAATAGAACTAATTCCACAGTTTGCGATCGACGATCCTGCAATCCAATATCTTGCCCTTGCTCTAAAGGCTGAGATCCAATCGGGGTGTACATCTGGCAGATTATATGGAGAATCGCTAGGAACGGCTCTGGCTTCGCGCCTCGTCCAAAATTATGCGGTCGATCGACCTCAGCTCGAATTCAATCCAAATGGTTTACCCAGATCTCAACTGCTGAAAGTTATCGACTACATCAATGCTCACCTTCAGCAAGACCTATCAATTCTTGACTTAGCAAAATTAACAAGGATGAGTGAGTCGCACTTTAGCCGCTCTTTCAAGCGATCAGTTGGCATCACTCCCTACCAGTATTTTATCCAACGACGAGTAGAAAAAGCTAAGAAGCTACTGCAACAGCCGAAAATGTCAATTACCGACATTGCGTTAAATTGTGGTTTTGCAAATCAGACTCATTTGACCAAAGTATTCCGCCAGATTACATCAGTCACGCCCAAAACTTATCGCGATTACCTCCGGTAGGCTATTGCTCTTGGCGTTAGCCTGATCGATTCTACCATGCAACAAATTTACCCCTACTTGACGATCGGTAAATGCCTAGCTATTATTAATAAGTGACCACTCACTTATTAATTTCCATCATCTGAGGATAGCTATGTTTAAAATTTCTTCTGTACTATCGATCGGTTCTGCATTATCAATCTTGGCTACTAGTGTTGTGTTCGCCCAGGTACCGAACGTTGACGGTGAATGGAAAATGTCAATTTCTGGCGAAAAGAGTCTCGCGCCCACATATACATTAATTCAAAAAGGTACTGCCCTCACCGGAACTTTTCGGGCACCAATGGGCGATCTACCGCTCACAGGCACCATCACCAAAGATAACAAAGTGACTTTCTCAGCTCAAGCTAGCGGCAAAACCTTGAAGTTTGTGGGTACCGTAGATGGCGACATTATGAAAGGTGTAGCCGATTTGCCGCGCAAGGGGCGCAAAAATTGGACGGCGACCAAATAAGGTTTGCCACCGTTGGCGGTAGCGGAGCGTTTGCCTGTGCCTATAGCCTACCATCGGTAATCGCAACGTTAGATTGACGCGCTGACGAACGCCGCTCTATCATCAAGGAGTAGTCACTTGCTTACTTATGCCGCGCCCGCCCAAAATCACCAATGAAGAAATTTTGGCAGCAGCGCGGGAAGTCTTCCTAGCCCAGGGGGAAAGTGGTTCTACTCTGGAGATCGCCGAAAAAGCGGGCATCTCGGAAGCGTCGATCTTCAAGCGGTTTTCGACCAAACAGGCGTTATTTCTGGCGGCGATCGGTATCTCCGAAACGCCCCAGTATGTAAAACTGTTGTCTGGTCAGACACCGACTGCGGAGATTCGATCGGAACTGACTGAAATCTGCACCCAGATGGTGGAATTTTATCAACAGGTAATGCCGCGAGTGATCATGATGATGACTCAGACCAAATCTGCCCTGCCGCCGCTGGTGCCGCCACCGCTCAGAGATAGTCAGTTATTTGCCGGATATCTGGAGCGGGCGATCGATCGGGGTCTACTCAAGCCCTGTGATTCGATGACTGTCGCCCATGCGATCGTCGGTGCCATCCATAACTATGTGATGACTCAGACGATCGCTACCAAAATTCCCTTCCCGCTCCCGTTTCTCTTACCCAATCTGAAATCGATTGAACCCACTATATTTATCAATAATCTGATTGAAACATTTTGGGTGGGGATTGCCCCTGATTAAAATGTAACTTTTGTGGTGAGTGACTTCTAAGAATAATTCGAGATCTACCTGGGGGAACGCTAGGGAGATGCGGATATTTTTTATTTAATTAATAAGTAAGTACTCACAATATGATAAATGATCGGTGCTGAATCTATAAAATCTAGCTTTTCAATCAAGGAGTAAAGTAATGCAAATTGCGATTATTGCAATGGGTTCTAGAGGCGATGTTCAACCTTATCTCGCGCTAGGTAAAGGCTTAAAAGCAGCAGGTCATATTGTCAGGTTGATTACCCATGAAAATTTTGACAAATTAGTCACCTCTTATGGGTTAGAATTTTGCCCCGTTCAGGGAAATGTTCAAGAAGTAATGGAATCGCCAGAACTCCGCAAACTATTGGAACAGGGAAACTTTCTAGCAATTAATAAATACACCTCAAAACTCGTCAAGGATATCTCGATCGAGTGGGCAAGGGATGGTTTAGCTGCTTGTCGGGGGATGGATCTAATTATTGCTGGAGTTGGTGGCTTATACCTAGCGATCTCGCTCGCCGAGAAATTAAATATTCCGTTCCTGCAAGCCTATATTTTCCCCTTTACGCCCACCAAGGCATTTCCGGCGATCCTGCTGCCCCAATCAATCGGCAAACTCGGCGGTACTGTCAATCGCTTATCCCATCATTTATTCCGCCAGATTATGTGGCAAGGGTTTCGGAAAGCCGATCAATTGGCCCGTCAGCAGGTGCTAAATTTACCCCCAGCAACATTTTGGGGGTCATACAATTCACCGATCTTACGCGAATATCCGACCCTCTATGGTTTTAGTCCCTCGGTCATTCCTCAACCAGTGGATTGGCAAAATACACAGGTGACTGGCTATTGGTTTTTGGATCAAGCAGATGATTGGACTCCACCTGCCGCCCTCACCAAGTTCTTGGACAGCGGCACACCACCTGTGTATATCGGATTTGGCAGTATGGGCAGTCGCAATCCTGCCGAAACCGTAGATTTGGTCTTAGCCGCGCTGGAAAGGACAGGACAACGGGGGATCTTAGTTTCTGGCTGGGGCGGTATGAGTCAGGCACATTTACCGGATACGTTATATATGGCGGATTCCGTGCCCCACTCCTGGCTATTTCCCCGTGTGGCGGCGGTTGTGCATCATGGTGGTGCGGGGACGACTGCGGCTGGGTTGAGGGCTGGTGTGCCATTGATCGTCATCCCATTTTTTGGCGATCAGTTATTCTGGGGGCAGCGGGTGGAGAAATTGGGTGTAGGCACGGCACCGATTCCGCGTAAAAAGTTAACAGTAGAAAATCTGGCGAAAGCGATTCACACTGCGGTCACAGATCCCTGGCTGCGTCAACGTGCCGCCGATCTAGGTGCAAAAATTCGGGCTGAAGATGGAATTGCCCATGCTGTGAGAGTAGTTGAATCGAACTTTAATCGGTAGAAACAAAACTATGATGTTTGTAGCTAATACATCAAAATTTTTGTGATGAGATTGAGTCGATGATTTCTGAGGAGCTACATCTTCATTCCCCGTAAAGTTATAATTTAACTAAATCTGAGCCATAGACATCCCATGACCTATCTCACGATCGCTTTACCAGAGGCAGTGAGGAATTATATTGATCAACAGATTTCCAGCGGTACATATAGTACTCCTGATGAGTTTCTGATGGTCTTGGTCGAACAAGAGCAAGAACGTCAAGCGAAACAACAAGTTAATGCTTTGCTGAAATCCACACTTCAGAAAAATTAAACAGTTGAAGCAACAGACGAATGGTGGGAGCAGCAACGCCAATATTTAACCAATGAATTTCCACCTCAATCATGAATCATCGCATCTTAATTCATGAGGATGCTACCCTTGATCTGCACGAACATTAACGTTTTTAAATTATGTAATTTTATTTGATGATTTAGTAAGTTTCCAGATACGACAGTAGTTTGAAGATTCATTGCAAGGTGATGTATGGATGATCGTGATCTTATTCAGAGGTTTATTAAAATCGAACCAGAATTAGATGGGATAAATGTACTTGTTTGCAAAATAGGTTGGCGCGATTCACACACACCCATATCCATATGGGAATTGGTTGCGAAGCTTAAGGCCGATGTATCATCGGCAGAGATTGATGCACAAGTCCATCAGGCGTTAAACAATAAAGAGTATTTTCAAGTTTGCAAAGAGTGCAGAGAAAGAAATCCATGTGGCTGGATGCACAGCAAGAGTATTTGTCAGAGTTGTGCAGAGAGACATCACGGTATTATCCATTAGATGGAAAAATGCTTAGTGTAGATAGACTAACAATATTATTGATCGATTTAACCGTAGCATAAATATCCTCAGGTAGCAGCTCATTAACTCCCAGTAGAGAAGCATATTATTTTACTTTCAAGTTTATTTTTAAGTTTCAGTTTAACTTTATCTGTTAGTCTCAAATCAGAACAAAGCTCATCTAAATCACTATAAAGCTTTTCTTGCCGTCTAACTAAAATCTTGTTAATCGTTGTTTCTTTAATACATGTTCCTTTTAATGCATCTTTTATGAATTGCTTCTCCCCAGTATTTATACTAATACTTTTTGCTAAATCAATTGTATCCGTACTGCTATCCCCTGATTTGCCAGCAATTACTTTGGGTGATTTTATGAATTGGATATCTTTAAGTTCTAGCTTGCGTTGTAAGAGAGGAGGGCAAGAAGGTGCAATCATAAAAGCAATGTCAGACGGAGTTCCAATGGTTATAGAGGGTTTGAATTTTACATCATCTAGCCACTTTCTTAAAACTTCTAGATGACTACTCAAAAGATCGTAGTTTTTAGCTTCTCCAAAACATCTAGCAACAGCAGAATTATTATGTTTTAATTCTACATAGCAGTCAAAGGCGTGTCCTTCAAGTATAGTCGTAGTTGAAACTGGAGATAGGCTGTATGATTTCTGATTCAAGTAAGTTTTCCACTTCTGTCGGCACTGTGATTCTACTAATTCACGAGCATTCCCTTCAAAACTTTTTTCTGGCTCTTCTTCAAAATATTTCTCATGTATCTTAAGGACATTCATTGTATAGTCTTTACAGAATAATCTCAAAGTATTCTGTTTTGGATCTAAAGAAATATTCTGAATCTCGCTCCATGCGCTTGTGAAGTCCTTATATCCTTTGAATGCCCCCTCAATTCGTGCATCAATTTTACCTCTTATTTGTTCAAATTCGTTCTCAGATCCTTTACTTAAATTGATTACTTGATGACCAACAAGACTTTCAACTACTGAATCTTCAGAAATAAATTTCCCCACATTGTCTGATGTTCCAACAAGGTAGATAAGTAGACGAATTCTAGATTCAAATTTCTCTGAGACTCTTTTTATTAAGCCTTTTATCAAAGATCTTGTCTCTTGAAGTTCATTAGGATAATTTTGTAATGAATCTAATTCATCAATTAGATAGCAAAAGGTAAACATTGGAGATACTTTTGATATTTCACCAATGACATCAAAAAAGAATAGCTCAAAAGAAACACTGACTTTCGATAAATAGGTAGTGAATCTAGAGTAGAAAGGCATGAAATTTTTCGCAGCAAGAAGCTGAGTAACTTCATTATGTTCCAAATAATCATTTAGTATACTTGTCGATTTGTCCTTGATTAAATCATTCTCATGATTTAATAGTTCCCAAAATGTATGAACTAAGATACGAGAATATAGCTTCATACTAAAACATTTATCGCCAGGTGCTGACAACATTTCAGAGAGTTGAAAGCGATTAACGATAGATAGTTTTTTGTAGTTTGTTTGAGTCTTCGTTAGCTCCTCTAGATAAGTAAGTAGAGATGTTTTTCCGCTACCAACTACCGCTG
Organism: Chamaesiphon sp. OTE_75_metabat_95; assembly: GCA_031387665.1. Taxonomy (GTDB): domain Bacteria; phylum Cyanobacteriota; class Cyanobacteriia; order Cyanobacteriales; family Chamaesiphonaceae; genus Chamaesiphon. Next base: position 11,206 of record JANNDL010000199.1, read on the forward strand.
CAACAAATCTGAAGGTAAAATATCCATCATCAAAGCTATGCTTTAGATCATCTTCCAGTAATTCCGTAATAGTATTTATTGGTCTTCCAGACAAACTTCTTGCAGTCGATCCTTCACCTATTGAGCCTGGAAGTCGGATAACACGATCAATAAAAATATCATCAATCAAACCTTCACCTGCTTTAACTCTATGTAAGAAATTTTTGATAAACTTCTTCTTCCCTGCATCTTCAGCCATTTTCTATTCTGTCCATTGAATTATTTCATTGTCTTTCTCAATCACAGAGAAGATTTTGCCAGTCGATTTAAGCAGGTCAAAGTACTGGTCTAATTCTTTCTGGGGAAGAGAATTTTGATCGATAAACATCTGACAAAGTTCTTTGCGTTGAATAGCAACAACTCCTCGAATCTCCTGGCGAGTGCGCTCTTCAAGATATAGAATTTTGAATTTATCTTGAAACTGCTCAAAAGTCATTCCATTAGAAGATTTAATTTGGATTTGATTTTTACCAACAGTTTCGATACATTTCAATAACATATTTAAAACTTTAGATCCTTTAGCAGAATCAAATTTGTAGTTAGTATTTGCAAGATTTTGAGTTAATATTTCGCTACCACTATCTGTTATGAAAAATCTTCCTCTACTAGTCGATTTAATTAGGTGTTGCTGCTCTAAAGATTGATAGATATAGTCCGCATTCTCCTTCCAAATCTTTGGCAAGCAAGATTTCACAGTACCTTTAGTAACTGTATTTGACTCTATATAAGCTTTTGAATAGAGTAGGTATAGCATTTGCTCTGTCGTAAGTTCCGCCATATTACTGTCTCACCTAGTTCTAATTAATATTTATGTCTGAATTTTCCAAAATATCGAAAGTAGTTAAATATAAAATGATAATTACTAATTTATCTCATTCTTCTGATATCGTACCCAAAATACATCCTAGAATATCAGTAGATGACAGATATGTAAAAAGAATCTCAAGGCATTGAATTAAATTGATATCAATGCTATCATTTGGTTGAGTTAAGTATCTCAACTACACGATTGCCTCTGGCACGCTACACGAACGACTATGGCAAATTTAATTGTGCGGAACGTTGACGACGCGATCGCTAATGCCCTAAAAGTACAAGCCAGTAAGCACGGTATTAGTGCCGAAGCAGAACATCGGCGTATTCTGGCACAAGCATTGCTACACCCCAAGAAGAAACCATTTCTTGAAGCTCTGATTCAGATTCCCGATGTTGGCACTGATGCTGATTTTGCGCGGGTTCAAGATTTGTCAACCACGAATCCACTTGACTGATGTACTTACTCGATACCAATATTGTTAGTGAACTCCGTAAACGAGATCGAGCCAACCTGGGCGTTACACGTTTTTTTCGTCAAATTGCTGAACAGGAAATGATCTCCTACCTCAGCGTGATCACTGTCGGGGAACTCCGGCGCGGGGTTGACATTATTCAACACCGAGGAGACTTTACCCAAGCTAAGTCCCTGGAAACTTGGTTAGAAACTATTCTTGATCTCTATGCTGAAAACATCCTCGATTTCGGTCAGGAAGAAGCTCAAATTTGGGGTCGATTACGTGTTCCTCACCCTGAAAATGCCTTAGATAAACAGATTGCCGCGACAGCACTAGTCTGTGACTTAACCTTAGTCACCCGAAATGTAAAGGATTTTGTGGCTACGGGCGTAACCCTCCTCAACCCTTTCGATTAGTCCGGTGACAGTATCAACAACATCTAATTCCGACACCGTAAAGTTGGTGTCAGATTGCCTCAACCTCTGAACAATTGTTATCCTAGAATGTAAAGAAGTGTAAAGCGGCGATCTGCCGTTGGGTAAAGCATTTATGACAGCAGCAGTTTTGGCAGATCGAGTGATCGTGGGTGGAGATGACCCCACAAAGTTTAACCCGATCGAGTCCTGGTATCCAGTATTCTATGTTGAGGATCTCGATCAACTCAAACCCACGCCTTTTACTTTGCTTGATCGAGATCTAGTAATTTGGTGGGATGGTGCGGCACAGGAGTGGCGGGCATTTGACGATCGTTGTCCCCATCGCTTGGCTAGACTATCTGAAGGGCGGATTGCTGAAGATGGCTTGTTGGAGTGCCCCTATCATGGCTGGGCGTTTACAGGTGCGGGTACTTGCGATCGGATTCCGCAGCAATTACCCGATGGCAAGGCTGAGACTTCTCGCCGTGCCTGTGTAAAGTCATTGCCGATCGCCGTTGAGCAGGGATTATTATTTATCTATCCAGGTACGGCGGTGAGAGCTGCCCAGGTAGCTATTCCACAGATTCCAGTGCCGATGTTCGATGGCAAACCCACTGATGGCTGGGTGATGCTCAATACCTTTCGAGATCTACCCTATGACGCGCTGACACTCCTCGAAAATGTCCTCGATCCGAGTCATTTGCCATTCACCCATCACAATAGCGTCGGCAAGCGATCGAATGCCAGCCCAGTGGAGCTAGAAGTGACTAGTTCAGACAAGTCTGGGTTTACTGGGACTTGGGCGGAGGGGCCACGCAAGGGCACTTTGGGCAGACAAAATACAACTTTTATCGCGCCATGTTTGATGTGGCACGAGCTGAAATCCAAGCAGTTGGGGGAAACAATTACGGTAGTTTATGCCACACCAACCCGCAAAGGTGAATGTCGCGTTTTCGCCAGATTCCCGTTCAAATTTGCGAGTAAACTACCAGCCTTTTTTATTAGCAATACACCCCAATGGTATTCGCACATTAATAATAATGCGATCCTTGAAGATGACCAAATCTTCTTGCATTATCAGGAACGTTATTTAGAGAGCAATGGTGGGAGTGAGAACTTTAATCAAGCTTTTTATCTGCCGACTAAGGCTGATATATTTGTGTTTGAATATCGGCAGTGGTTGAATAATTATCAAGCCGATCCTTTCCCTGGTCAAGTGTTTAAACCAGCGTTAGCAGCCGAACAATTGCTCGATCGATATCATAGTCATACGGAGCATTGCAGTAGCTGTCGAGCGGCACATCAGAATATTAAAACAGCTAAACAACTAATCGCAATCATCGCCTTACTTGCTTGGGCCAGCACGATGATTTTCGCGCTCACTGGTCGTTTGGCAACACTAACTCCAGCCTTGATTTCGATCGGGATCGTAATAATTGGGTCGATCGCTTGGGTCGTCTGCGACAAGTTGCAAGTCAGGCTAGAACGTGGTGAAAGAGTCCCTGCCCGTAATCGCAAGTAGCAAGATGCCAATTAATATTTACGATCTTTAGTTCCAAATCAAAAAGCCCAACATCATGGAGATATCGGGCTTTAGAATTGTAAGCAAATGATCAGTTAATCAACTTGAACAGCATTAACATCAACTGTCGCGGCTTCAGTTTGTTCGGTTGCTTTAGCTGCCCGAACATTACTTTCTTGGAGCTTATCTTTGGCAATTTGAGCAACTTCGGCAATCAATAATGAGATCACAATCCCATCATCAATCCAACCAACTATCGGGAATATATCGGGGGAGATATCGATCGGACTAACTAGGTAGACAATAGAGCCAGCTACCACCCACCAACGATATTTGGGATTACGTAGCAAATCGCGATACCAGTTATAAATTGATTGGATGGAAAAGTTCATATCGGTTTCCTGTGAGCTATTTCTGAGCTGTCTCTATCATCTCTCGATCGACCCCAACTCGATAGGTGTGGAAAACTGCTGTTTTTGTAGTGTCGTCCACACCTAATTTGGTGGTTTAGTGGTTTAGTTGTTGGTGGTTTAGCTTTGAAGGTAGAGTGGGCAGTACTAGGCCTTTTAATGTTACAAAAATACATTGACGTAATACTGAGAATCACTCATCAGATCGATCGAAAAGCTTGCTAAAGACAATCGATGATTAATCTACTTAGTAATCGCATTGCCTCAATGTAATTTATATGACAATTGTGTGTATGATTGAAGTCTAGATCGGCAATTTAGCTGAGGAAGCACCCTATGGGATCGGTCATCATAGTTAGCAATTAGACCTGAACTGGCTCTATCATAACGCTTACAGTTTGTCACAGATATCGATCTCACCCGCTTCAACATCACACTATTAAAACAAAAGCAAAATGACATATCCAGTAGTGAACTCAGAAGTTAATTCAGGCGTTACTAGTGTTGCCTTGGATACCGAACTCCTTAAATCAGCAGCAGGATTGACGCTAGACAGTACAAAAAATACAGTAGCTCCAGCAAGCGACAAATATGCGGTCGGGTTTGCCATCGAGCATGATAGTAGCTTCATTTACAGCGATCAAAATGGATTTACACCCGTCAGTGGAACGATCGAACATAGTGGTACTGTTACTTTTAAGACAGATGGCATCGGCTTAGTCACTGTGGGTGATTTCTCCGTCGGATATGATGACAGTCGCAAAAGTGACAAGGCAAGTGGATTTTATGTCAAAGACATAGCTGGTACTGGCGCAATTCTATTTGATGTGGGTAATCCAGCTAGTCTTGATGCTACGCCAACAACTTTTAATGTTGGTAAGGCAGACTTATTAGTATCTCCTGAATTTGATGTTTTCCTGAACCAACAAGGCTTGGCAAAGCAAAGCATCAAAGGTGCTGATGTTGGTGATGTCCAGATCGATGCGATGTCTATGGCAATCGGCTTTAGTGATACTAGCTTTACGCCACCATCGATTGTTGCACCAGCGGAGATCTTTCAACATCAAGATTCCTACTTCCACAGCTATAGCTGTTAAAAAGTTGTAAGCACAAAGTGCAGGCTGCGCCAACGCGCTAGCGTTGCGTAGCAAAAGTTAATTGGGATTGATTGAATCGATCCCAATCGACTAAAACTGTAAGTCTTTAGAGCGACCAAAAAAGATCGGAAATGATTTATTCTGAAAATCTATTCCTTCCAAAACTTTACACGGGCGATAATTTCGGTGGAGATCGTTTCTTTATCTCAATCCATGCAAATAGGTAATTTTCAATTACCTATGACAGAACTATTACCTCTGCTGACGAGATACCAAATCCTGCCGAGGGTGTTATTAGATCTAGAGATCAATCTAGCGATCGATGAGGCGATTTCCTCGATATCATACAGTGATGAAGAGAGAATTGTAGCTATTCAACAATTTTACGATCGACATCAATTAACATCAGACGAGCAAGTTCAGCAGTGGCTCGATCGGCAATGCTTAGATGTTCAGCAATTAGAAGAAATTGCTACTCGCCATTTTAAGATCGATAAATTCAAGTGGGAAACTTGGGGCGTTAAGCTCAAATCCTATTTTCTTCAGCGAAAAGCACAATTGGATAAGGCGATCTATTCATTAATTCGCACTAGAGATCTTGGTGTGGCTCAAGAAATATATTTTCGGTTGGTTGATGGTGAACAAACTTTTGCAGAAGCAGCTAGTCTGTATTCTCAAGGTGCAGAGGCACTAGTTGGTGGCTTAATTGGTCCAGTCGAACTCGGCACTATTCACCCGATCATCGGTCAATTAATGTCAACACATTCGATCGGACAAATATGTGTTCCGACTAAGTTAGATGAATGGTATATAGTTGTTCGTCTCGAACAACTGATTCCGGCACGACTAGAACCAGAAATGTACCAAAGATTGCTCGATGAGCTATTCAAGACGTGGGTACAAGAACAAGGAAAGCGAATTGGAAGCTATAGAGCTATTTAATTATGGCGTTGCTGAATTGCTGTATGATAAACGATCTTTTTGATCTCTAAAACCCTGGTAGGGGTAATTCATGAATTACCCCTACCAGGGTTTTCAGACACTAATTCAGCAACGCTTAATAATCTACTTGAAGTAACGTAAAATTAATAATCAGAGGGCGGGGTGGGCATTTCTCACCCCGCTAGATCTCAGCGGCATATTACCAATCTTGATGTTGTCTGATTGATGATAGTGGACGTTAGGTGGAGGCAAGCTTTCGAGCTTCTTTGATCATGCTAATCAGGACTTGGTGAGCATCTTCGGAGTCGGTAAGTTCTCGATCGAATGGAATTCGCAGGCTGACGGTGCTACCATCGACTTGGGCGGTGAGATCCATGCCTAAGGGATCGATGGCACTCATAGCGGCTGTCTCAGCAGCAGGAGCCTTGCCAAAGACTTGGGCGTAGGTCAGCACTGCGGACGCATGATCGTCGTTCATGTGCTTGCAAATACGATCGCTAATTTCGGGAGTAAGAGGATCTGCTGGCATCGTACTTTAAGTTAGTGGGTAAAATATATCTCGATCGTACCGCAAACTCATCTCGTTGGCGGTAGCCTCTGAGAATCAGCATCGACTTCAGTGGTTTTTAAAAATGAATCGCCTGCAAGTGGCGAGATTACGTCTACCATGAGGAAGATGCACAAGTTTAGATCGCGATATGAATAGTAACTCTCATCCCCTACAAAGATTACTAGCCTACGGGCGACATTATCGGAGCCAAACTTGGCAAGCAGGGATTTCATCAGTGTTTAATAAACTCTGTGATGTCGCGCCAGAAATTCTAATCGGGATGGCTGTGGATGTTGTTGTTAAGAAACAAGATTCATTTATTGCGACGTTAGGAATTCGGGATGTCGAACAGCAGTTAGTGATCCTGACGATGATTACAGTCGTTGTCTGGGTATTGGAATCGCTGTCTCAATATGTCTACACCAATCTCTGGCGCAATCTCTCCCAAAAGATTCAACACAATCTCCGGCTCGATGCCTATGGACACATTCAATCATTAGACTTGGCTTACTTTGAAAATCAAAGCACTGGTAATCTGATGTCGATTCTCGGTGATGATATCAATCAGCTCGAACGATTTTTAGATGTGGGTGCAAATGAGATTATTCAAGTGTTGACTAATGCGATCGTCATTGGTGGCGTGTTTTTTGTGCTGGCTCCAGGATTGGCTTGGTGGTCGATGGTGCCGATTCCAATTATTATCATTGGCTCAATTTGGTTCCAGAAAACTTTGGCACCTTATTATGCGAATGTGCGAGAAAAAGTCGGCTTGCTAAATAGTCGGCTGGCGAATAATTTAGGTGGCATTACGACGATCAAAAGTTTTACGACTGAGGCTTATGAGATCGATCGAGTTCGAGCAGATAGTGAAGCCTATCGTCAAAGTAACCGTCGGGCAATTAAAGTTAGTGCGGCGTTTGTGCCACTGATTCGGATGGCTGTTTTATTTAGCTTTACGATGACACTGTTACTCGGTGGAATTGCCGCTGTAAAGGGTGAATTGGGCGTGGGTACTTATAGTATCCTAATTTATCTAACTCAGCGGTTATTATGGCCGCTAACCCGCTTGGGTGAGACGTTGGATCTCTATCAGCGGGGGATGGCTTCGATTAATCGGGTGATGGATTTGTTGGATACACCAGTGGCGATCGATTCTGGTAGTCTAACTCTGCCACAGGTGCGCGGTGAGATTGAATTAAAAGATGTCACGTTTGCCTATCCAGACAGGTCTACTGTCGTAAATAAGCTATCACTAACTGTACCTGCTGGACAAACTATTGCGATCGTTGGTGCAACAGGTTCGGGTAAAAGTACATTAGTAAAATTGTTATTAAGACTGTATGAAATCAACTCAGGCACAATTACATTAGACGGATTAAATATTCAAGATTTACAGCTTGCTGACTTACGCAGATCGATCGGATTAGTTAGTCAGGATATATTTTTATTCCACGGTTCCGTGCGGGAAAATATTGCTTATGGCACGCCCGATGCAACTATAGAATCAGTAATTGCCGCTGCCAAAATTGCTGAGGCTGATGATTTTATCGATCGATTACCAGAGCAATATGATACGCTCGTCGGTGAGCGAGGACAGAAATTATCAGGTGGACAACGCCAGCGGATTGCCATTGCGCGCGCGGTATTAAAGAACCCGCCGATTTTAATTCTTGATGAAGCAACATCTGCTGTGGACAATGAAACTGAAGCCGCAATTCAAAGATCTTTGGATAAAATCACTGTAAATCGGACTACAATTGCGATCGCCCATCGGCTCTCGACAATCCGCAATGCTCATTGCATCTATGTGATGGATCGCGGGGAGTTAGTTGAGGCTGGTACTCATGATGAGCTGTTAGCAGTGAATAAAATCTACGCTGGATTGTGGAATATTCAACAGAATGCTAGAGTAGCTGCTTGATATTTGAGTGATAATTTGCAGTTTTGCAGTATTCACAGCGATAATTGGCGGCTTGAATTATTAATTGCCGGAGAGACTCAGAAATACTCATAGAGGAACAGGCAAATCTTCGAGAGCTGGAATTCTAGCTCCTCGCCAACGAAGAATAGACAACGCATAAGCTCTTCGCAGCATCAGCCAATCAGCGGATTGCCTTAAGTCGGATAGTTCTTGTCGTTCCGCTGCTGCGATTTGATTCTCTGCATTTTGGTGCAGAAGTTCGATGTGCCGTTCGTACTGTAGAAAATCGACTTGCGATTGAGCGATTGTCTGTAAATCGTCAACGCTGAGAGTTTGCATCTCTAGTAATTCTACTTGCAGTTCGGGGGGTGCATTATCGGTAGAAGGCGGCAAATTACTAAGAACACTTTGAGTAATCAGACTTTCCAGTGACTGATGGGTTGCAGCAGAGATCCGCGTTAACTGCCGGAGAACGGTTTCTGGAAGAGAGATTGTAATTTGTGCTGATGTCATAGTCTTGGGAAAATCGCCGCTGACGAATGTATTTCTATTCTAGATGGGAAAGATTCAGGTCGATCGGCACCATCCCATCTAGTCAGAAACGATCGTGCTAATCTACATATAATCAGGCATGGCTTCGGCATTGTCTTTCTTCGAGCCGAGCAAATCTAGACTATCCACCTTGATCACGGGGCGAGAACGCTCTGTACCTGTAGCTTTGTCAATCCAGGTTTCCACTTCGAGTGAGCCTTTGATGCCGATTTGACTGCCTTTTTTGGCATAGTTCTTGGCAATCTCACCAGTTTTACCCCAGATTTTGAGATTAAACCAATCGGGCTGATCCTGGTTTTTGCTGCGACGATTGACTGCGAGGGTGAGGGTGCAGACACATTTTCCCGATCCCTCAAACCATTTCAGCTCAGGATCTCCACCAACTCTGCCAACTAGGTGAACGGTGTTAATACTCATTTTAGATAGTAGTTATGTACTTTCTGTTATTGTAACTTAGAGAGGGTTACTTTGGTTCAGTGCTTTGGCGGATCGTGATTTGGTGGATAGTTAATTTCTCGTCTCCCCAGTTCCCCATCTCCCAGTCTCATTTCACCGCTTTCCAAATCTTAATAGTTCGATCGAGACTAGCTGTAATTAAGAATTTACCATTAATCTGAAAGACGATCGATTTGACAGCACCTTGATGTGCCTGAAAACTGCTGGTTAATTCTCTAGTATCGGCATCCCAAATCTTCACTATGCCATCGATCGAGCCGCTGGCGATCGTTTTGCAATCGGGACTAATTGCCACGGCTTGTACGCTCTCCTGATGTCCTGTGAGAACGTGTGGAGTGGCTGTGCCTAGCTGTCGAATTTGGACGGTGTTATCGCTACTACCACTAATAATTAGCTGTCCATCCTGACTGATTACTAGGGCATTGATTGCCTGCTCGTGAGCTGGAACTGTTCTGAGCAATTGCTTATTTGCGATATCCCAAAATTGGATCGATCGATCTGCACCTGCGCTCACCAATATTTTACCATTGGGCATAAACTGCATCGCTAAAATTGACTCTTGCTGCTCATTCAGAGTTGAGATAATTTTACCTGTATTTGGATTCCATAATCTAATCCGACGATCTGCACCACCGCTGGCTAATATTTGCCCATCGGGACTAAATTTAACGCTGTAAACAAGTCCAGCATCCTCAGTTAATTCTCGAAGCGAATTGTACAATGATTCTCGGCGGCGAAGCTGAACGCGGCGATTTTTATCACCGCTGGCAATGTAAGTACAATCGGGACTAATTGCTAGGGCATAAATTGCATTATTGTTGCAGTAAGTAGCGATTGGTTGTTGAGGCATCGTCAAGTTCCAGACTGCCACAGTACCGCCATCATCGCCACTAACTAAATATTGACCATTACTAGATATATCGATCGTATTGATCGGTTTATTGTGCCAGACAAATATATAGTCTTCTTGCCAATTATAGACAGGATTTGGTTTCAATACTTGAGTAACGACTGGTTGTGGAGCGATCCTAGATGATTGGAGACTCGTAATTTGAGCAGGTAAGCTAATCGCAGGTGAAGAGCTATTAGATTGAGGCAGATTGACAGTTGAATTAAGTACCTGTAAAGCATCAATCGCCGCTTGGACAGTTTGATATCGATCGATCGGTTTAGGCTGAATCAGCTTATCGATAATTGCGGCTAATTGTGGCTCGATTGGAGTAGCTAAATTAGCTTGCCAAGTCCATGTCCCTAGATTATCATCAAACAAATTAAAGGGTGAAATACCTGTTAACAAATTTAGGCAAGTTACGCCCAAGCTGTAGAGATCGCTAGAGGGAAAAGATCTGCCCCAGCCCTGTTCTGGTGCCATGAATTCTGGCGTGCCAATCGTTGTACCCTGTATCTGAGATCGATCCAATGTTGCCAATTTAGCAGCACCAAAATCAACTAAATATAACTGACGATTATCAGTGCGGCGAATTATATTTTCAGGCTTAATATCTCGATGAATAAATCCTAACTGATGTATATATTCTAGAGTTGATAAAGTTGTTGCTAATAGTTCTCTAATTTGAACTGCCGATAGATTGCCATGTTGTGCTAATTCATCCTTGAGATTTTGACCATCAATAAATTCTTGGACTAAATATTGACGACTATCTGGAGTGACAAAATAAGCAAGTAACTTAGGGATATTCGGATGATCTAGTTGCTCTAAAGCACTTGCTTCTTGGGTAAATAATTCAGCCGCTTTTTGAGCTGCTGTAGTTCCTTCCACCTGTGGAAAAAATTGCTTAATCACACAAAAAGGCTTCGATGGTTTGTCTTCATCGATCGCCTGAAATGTCCGTCCAAATCCCCCTTGTCCAATCGGTTTAATTGCCACATATCGATCGCGCAACCTCAACACACCACCACAACTGCGACAAAAGCTACTCTGCTGCGGATTCTCTGGTTCTACACAATTAGGATTGAGACAATAACTCATGAACTTTCGATTGTCCTCTGACTTCTGAACCAGTCAATAGTTATCAACTATCAATTATCAACCAAACTTACTAGCTGCAAATATTTTTTTCCACCAAAAATTCAAAGGATAGTAGAGGATTGGCATCCATAATCCGCTGAGAATAGCAGCAATTAGGACTACCGAAGATTGATTAGTCCAGAAATAATTAAGAGTATCCATACTGGCTGCTGGAGACTGCTTAATCGCAGTCTCTAGAAAATATTGTAATCCAGTAATGAATTCACTCACGATCGTCAAAAAGAAAGCAGCAATACTCACTGATAAAATTGTATCGTCTAAGTAGCGTTGCTTATGTAGCCAAACAGCTAGGACACCCACAACCGTTAGACTCAAGACATGAGTGGGGACAGTGCCGATTGTTGAAGTAGGCGGAAAAGTCATCCCGTCCTGAATCAATCCCAGCACGATTCCCGCTGTAGCTGCGTGCCACATCGATCGATTCAGACTCCAGGTAATTATCCACATTACCAGCCAACTGGGACCAACACCCAAAATTTCCATTCCAGGTAAGCGCGAAGGCAATAAGAACAAGCATAAACCGACCGAGGCAATTATGATCGAGATATGCAGTCCATTCCGAACTAGAGGGGGTAAATTAGCAATACTCATTGTTGGGAGTTGGGAGTTGGGAGCGGGGACAAGAGACATCTACAAAATAGTCGATCCCATTCAATTAACCTGTAGGGGTGCCCTGTCTTGTCGTTTTTTTATGCGGGGGGAACCCCCGCATAAAAACGCCGCTTCATGGGTACCCCAGATCTTCGCCATAGCAATGCCTGAGGTTTACGCAATTTCTATCTAGTGAATATTACTAGTGAACTACTCAGTCTGACTTACGCGGCGTAGCATTTGGTGCTAATTTAGCTGGTGCAACTGGAATTACTTCCACTGCATTGGGATTGTGCGGATGAACAGTTACCCATTCCAGATTAGCTAGTGGTGCCGTAAATTCCACAATCGCTTCTGGAGCCGGAGATTTATTGAGATTTAGCTCAACTACCTTGCCTACACTCAATCCAGTCGGAAATAGCTGACTCACAGCAGAAGTCGCAACCACATCGCCAATTTTGACAGTCGGACGTTTATCAAAAAACTGTAACACGGCTTGATTGGCGCGAGTACCCTGGAGGATTCCCATGTTGCGCGAACGACTAATCAGCACACCCATGCGACTATTGGGATCGCTGACTAATAGCACCCGACTAGTATGGGGCGAAACACTGACGACTCGCCCAACTACACCGCCAATGCCAACTACAATGTGATCGATCGCGACACCATCACCACTACCCCGTCCGATTGTTACCTGTTGCCACCAATTATCGGCACTCCGCAGCACGATTGGTGCCAAAATTCCTTTAGCTGGCACGGCTGCGCTGTAGCTGGCTAGTTGTTTGAGCTGTTGATTTTGACTCTTCAGTTCTTGCAGCTCATTTTGGAGTTGTTCGACTCGCGCTGTTTTGAGCGTATCGAGTTGTCTAGAATTGGGTGTAAATGCCTGAGAGACAGCATTGTAGGCTTCATCTACTAATGCACTTTGAGTTTGCAACACCAGATAAGTACCGCCGATGACCATCCCAAATCCTGCTAATTTTAGGGCATTTTTATCCCACCAGCGGCGCAAGGTAAACATAATTCGTTGCTTGTTTTTTGTTGTTAGTTTGGTTAATTTACTTGACTTTGAAAATTAGGAGTATTGGGGCTATTCAAATTATCCCTTCGACCGCTGAGTTGCTGCGTGAATCTACCCACCCCGCCCTACGGGCACCCCTCCGTGGAGGGGATTTTCCCATCGCAGAACGACTTGAAAATGAGTAACTGTCGGTAAAATTAGAGACTCCGAGATCTACCACTAAAGACGCGATCCATCTGTTTTAAGTTCTCTAGAACTTTGCCAGTACCGAGCACCACACAGGTGAGCGGGTCATTAGCAATGTGGGTGACGATCCCAGTCTCATGACTGATTAGGGTGTCGATGCCTCTGAGGAGTGCGCCGCCACCTGCCAACATGATGCCTCGATCGATAATATCCGATGCTAATTCCGGTGGAGTCCGCTCTAGCGTCCGCTTGACAGCCTCAATAATCGTCGAAAGTGGTTCTGACATACTTTCGCGAATTTCGGGGCCTTTGATCGTCACTGTGCGGGGGAGTCCCGACAGCAGATGCAAGCCGCGAACTTCCATCGAAATCTCATGATCGTCAGGTCCAGGGTAGGCGGAACCGACTTGGATTTTGATTTCCTCAGCCGTCCGTTCGCCGATCACTAAGTTGTGGACTTTCTTCATGTAGTTGACGATCGAATCACTCAATTCGTCACCTGCAATCCGCACAGATTCGCTGATTACTGAGCCTTGGAGACTCATTACCGCAACTTCTGTTGTCCCACCACCAATGTCGATGATCATCGTCCCAGTCGGCTCAGAGACGGGCAATCCCGCACCAATTGCCGCTGCAATCGGTTCGTCGATCAAGAATACTTCACTAGCTCCTGCTTGGAGTGCCGCATCCATCACCGCTCGCCGTTCGACCGCAGTTACCCCACTGGGAATCCCAATTACCAACCGAGGTCGGATCACGTTACTACCTTCATTAGCCCGTTGAATAAAGTGCTTCAACATCACCTCTGCGGTGTCAAAATCAGCAATTACGCCATCGCGGAGGGGGCGGAGCGCAATGACATCGCCGGGGGTTCTCCCCAGCATTTTCTTGGCTTCAGCACCTACAGCCAGCGGCATTTTTGTCTTTTGATCCATCGCCACCACAGAAGGCTCTGCTAGGACAATACCCTTGCCAGTTACATAGACCAATGTATTGGCAGTGCCCAGATCCATACCCATGTCTCTGGATAAGGAAAAGCGATTAAAAAAACCCACGCGCTTCTTTGCCCCCAAATTTATAAATAATGATGCACTAGATATCCAGTCGGCGACCGATTAGTTTGTAGATTTTACCTATTGTGCCCCTATCGATCTCAATAATTGCGATCGCCAAGTTCCAATTTTTTAGTCTACCTGCTCGTGCCTACAGCTCTAGAAAGTGGATTGAGACAAAGCCTTGTGCAGACAAAGCCTCCCGCCACTGCGTGAATCTTATTACCTTTTGCTTCGTTCGTCTAGTCGCGATCGCCCACATCAACTAATTGGGTCTTGGTGCTCCCATTTTAGCCACCACTCAAAACTTCTGGCTTGAGCACAATGTCCAATCGGCGGCCACCGCATTAGCTGAATTATTTCCTCAAAGTACTTGACTCGATCGCAAACATCCGCTATGCTTAATAAGCGTTAAAAACTAGGACGGTTAGCTCAGTTGGTAGAGCTCCTGCCTTACAAGCAGGCTGTCACAGGTTCGAGTCCTGTACCGTCCATATCAAAACATCACTAAACTAAATAAGTTGATACCTGTAACTTCAGAGGTTACAGGTATCAACTTGGGTTAATTATCAAAAGTTCAGTTTCTGGGCAGATGTCCAGATCTAGGTCGTCGGAATAGGATTGAGCTGCTAGAACTGCTTAATTTTTACGAATTGCGATCTGACTTATGTTCGATCGATTCACTTGATTCAATCTGACCAGAAGTTTTGACTACAGATTCGATTGCGTCTACTTCTTTCTTGAACTCAGACTGAAAATCATTGGATGCTTCCTGAAATCCCTTCAGGGCTTTGCCCAGACTCTTGCCGATTTCTGGTAACTTCTTGGGACCAAACACCAATAGTACAACAACAGCGATCGCGATAGTTTCCGGCAAACCGATCCCAAAAAAATTCATAATCTTAATTTTCCTTAACTATCAATTACTTGCACTGTTCGCGTAGCTTAGTCGTTGGCGATAGCCTGCCGTTAGGTACAGCCTCTCCGCAAGGAGAAGTGTCAACTAACTTACTGTAACTATCGATCGGGTGTGGGTAAAAGCCAATACCGCCAAGCCCGAACCCAATCGCCAGTCACAACCGAACCTACTGTCCGCCGCCACTCCAGTCAACAGAGAAACTATCGAGCACGAGAGAGTTGTTGTAGATTTGGAGAATAATTAATAAAAAGACCGCGAATAGCACCATAAATACGCCCATAACTGGGGTAGTGCCCCAACCAGGGACAACTTTACCATATTCAGCATTCAAAGGTCTAAGAATATCGCCTAATTTAGTGCGCTGTGCCATGTGTCACCAACAATGTTAAGTGGATAATATATTTTGGTGTGGAAACATTCCACATCCTTAAGTCTAGCAAAGAAAATCCTTGTTTTTGACAACCAATCCGATTCTGTTTCCAGGAGCTGATTTTGTCGGCTCGTTCAGGGCGGCTAAACCTCTGTCAATCCAAATATTATTCTGAGATTTTGGTAAATTTTTGTAAAATTTAGTAACATTAGAAGTGTAGCCATATCCCAATAGGTAAATAAATCGTGGAAGATTCAACAATTCTGAGCATTACACTAGGCGTAATGGTAGTCCTGACGACTGCCTACGGTTTATATCTTTCGTTTGGTACGCCATCAAAACAGCTCTCCGATCCTTTTGACGATCATGAAGACTAGGGGCTAGTGGTTTAGCGGTTTAGTGGTTTAGCCTAATAATAAAACATAGCCGTAGGGTGGGCAGCGATACGCGCTCCTTGGGTTCCCCAAGGGTTTAGCGGCGTTTTTATTCGGGGGTTCCCCCCGAATAAAAAACGACAAGACAGCGTATCAAGACATTGCCCACCAGATGGGGTTTCAGCGTTTTTACTATACAACAACAGCAGATTTAGCCAAAAGGGGAAAGCCTAGCTTTTCGCGCTGCGCTAAATACAGGTGCGCGACTTGTCTGGCTAAACTGCGGACTTTGCCGATGTATCGTGTTCGCTCTGTGACTGAAATTACGCCCCGTGCATCGAGCATGTTGAATGTGTGTGAGCATTTGAGCACATAGTCTAGACTCGGCATCACCAGTTCCCGCGCAATCAGTTGTTCTGCTTCTTGCTGATAGAGATTAAAGAGTGTAAACAATAGTTCTGGATTGGATGCTTCAAAATTGTAGGTGGATTGCTCGATTTCCGACTGAAGATAGATGTCGGCATAAGTGAGGGAGTCATTCCACTGAATATTAGCGATCGAATCTACCCCCTGAAGATACATGCACAGCCGTTCCAAACCATAGGTAATCTCGATCGAAACTGGACGGCAATCAATCCCACCACACTGCTGGAAGTAGGTAAATTGAGTCACTTCCATCCCATCTAGCCACACCTCCCAACCAACGCCCCACGCGCCCATTGCCGCATCTTCCCAGTTGTCCTCGACAAACCGAATATCGTGATCTTCGGGTTTAATCCCCACCGCCCGAAGTGAGTCGAGATAGATGTCCTGAATGTTGTCTGGGGACGGCTTGATTAGCACTTGGTACTGATAGTAGTGCTGATAGCGGTTGGGATTGTTGCCATAGCGTCCATCTCCAGGACGACGACAGGGTTCGATGTAGGCAACTGACCAGGGTTCGGGACCGATCGATCTCAGGAATGTATGATGGCTCTTGGTGGCGGCACCTTTTTCAGTATCATATGATTGGACGACGGCGCATCCCTGCGCGCTCCAAAATTGGTTGAAAGTAGCGACGACGGATTGAAAGTTCATGGATACTTCGGCTACGCTCAGTAACCGTGGTAGTGTGGGAGTTCGCAGTTCGGTTCCGTTCACTTCGACTCCGCTCAGTGAACGGAGCCGTTGGTGTTGACGTTAGTCTGCCTTAGGCACAACCTCTCCGTCAGGAGAAGTGAGCGGGGGTAGGGTAATTTTGAAATTGATTTTAGGATGTGACCAGAAATTGCTAAAATAGGCTGGTATCAATAATTATGCTAGTAAATGTCATCAAAGTTAGCCCTTATACATCGAGCTAACTGTTTGCATAGTAGTTTAACAGTAAGATTTGGGAACGATCTACATATAGCCAGATCCACAATCTGCTAAGTTGGTTTAGTACCGACAATCTCACTGCCAACATCCCGATTACCATGAGAGGGAGATCGAAAAATTTGACTCCGTCTGAAGGAATTTTCTATGAGTTTTGCACAATTCCCACCCAATCAGCCACCCAATCAGCCACCATCTCACCCAGAAACTGCTAGTAGACCTGCTAAACCGATTAAGCGACCAAAAAGACCAGATCCAGCAGACTATCCGCCCTTGCCGCCGATGCTGCAACTGACGGGAAATACGCCAATTCCCCCAGCTAGTGAACCGCTGCAATACCGAGCGATCGGCTTGATTTTAGGTAAGTATGTACCATCAGAGGAAGAGTTCAACCAAGGGATGATTTTGGCTGATGATGGCACCGAAATTGATGCTGTCATTCTTGGTCGGATCATGAGCCTGATCAAAAATCATTTAGACTTAGCACAGTCTCATCTGTGGGTGGTTTATCCTCGGATTCGGAAGGAGGATAACAAGCTCCACGCCCAAATTATGGGGATCTGGGATCCACAACTGGTGATCAAGCCTCTCGATCTCGCTGAGGCTGAGGAGCAAGACAAAGCACCAGCAAATGATACACCGATTCCATCGATCGATACACTGGGTATTCCCAGCAGTTATTTCTCGATTCGAGGTGAGGTAATCTATCAGTCCCGCGAGACAAAAGAAATCTTTGTCAAAATTCGCCAAGCACCAAAGAAAAAGACCGAAGAAGAGCGATATTTCAAGATCCGCTTAGTGGGAGATCTTGCTCCAAAGTTGGTCGGTAATTTTTGGGACTTTGATGTCGTCAGAGTCGATAACGATCTAGAGATCCGCAGTGGTCAATATGTTGCTCCATTGAGGGCTAAATTGCCTCGCAAGGGCGGTAGTAAGCCGTCAGGTGACTTTGGTGGCAAAACACCATTTAAGAAGCCGTGGGAAGAAAGTGAGCCTAGATCTGCGGTGGATCGACCCAAGCCTGCGGCACCAGTTAAACGTTCGTTGCCGCCGAAATTGGAATTACCAGATTCTGAAGCATCGGAGTAGATGCGGAGATCTACCCACCCCGCCCTACGGGCACCCCTGTCTTGACGTTTTTATTCTGCGGCAGGCTATCGCCAACGCAGAGGAGGGGATTTCCTCAGAGGGGTGGGTAAATATCTACCTACATCGAATCTTTCAACCGCAGCCGCACAGACTCACCATGTGAGAATAATCCTTCGGCTTCAGTCAAAGCCGCAACTGCATTCCCAACCTTGTTCAAGGCTGCGGGTGAATATTGGATCAGGCTAGAGTGTTTCATAAATGTCTCTACGCCCAGAGCTGAGGCATAACGCGCCGCGCCAGAAGTCGGGAGAGTGTGATTGGGGCCAGCGAGATAATCACCGATCGCTTCTGGGGTAGAATTGCCCAAGAAGATCGCCCCCGCATGACGGATTCTGTCGATTAGTGCCCAGGGATCGCTGGTATTGAGTTCGAGGTGTTCGGGGGCAAATTGATTGGACAGTTCGATCGCGGTGTCCATATTTCCAACTACGATCACTAGACCATAATGTGCGATCGATTTCTCGGTGAGAGTCTTGCGGGGATGGTGCTGAAGCTGTTGCTCCACAGCAGTTTGAACGGCAGTTGCGAGGTCGGCATCGGTGGTAATCAGAATCGATGCCGCCATCGGATCGTGCTCTGCTTGCGCCAACAGATCGGCGGCGACATGGGCAGGATTAGCCGATCGATCTGCAATAATTAAGACTTCCGATGGCCCTGCCAGGGAGTCAATCCCGACGGTGCCATAGACTAGTTTTTTGGCAAGGGTGACATAGATATTGCCTGGACCAGTAATTACGTCAACTTTATCGATCGTCTCTGTACCATAGGCTAAAGCGGCGATCGATTGAGCACCGCCCACTCGATAGATTTCTTCCACTCCGGCGACTTGAGCTGCAACCAGTACCGCCGGATTGAGGGTCTTATCTGGCCCTGGGGGAGTCACCATCGCAATTTGGGGTACGCCTGCCACTTTTGCCGGAATTGCATTCATCAGCACCGTGCTGGGGTAGCAAGCGCGGCCTCCAGGCACATAAATACCCGCTCGATCGACTGGATTATAACGTTTACCCAGGACGACATCATCAGCCTCAAATGTGACCCAAGATTTGGGCACCCGCTGACGGTGAAAAGCTTCGATATTGGCGGCGGCAAGTTCGATTGCTTTGAGTAATTCCTTGGATACCTGTTGATAGGCAGCATCCAATTCGGCACCACTGACCCGCAACCGATCGACCGTCAGGGTTTGACCGTCAAATTCAGCCGTATAATGCAGCAGGGCCTTATCGCCCTGTCGTCTGACTGTTTGAACAATCTCGTTGACAGTAGCCTCTTTATGGATGATTGCATCGTCGTGGGTACGGGCACTGATTCGCTGCAACTCTTGTTGCGCTTCAGTCTGCTGAGTGATGATTCGCAGCATGGTGTCAGAAATGCCAGCTATTCGGGCGGTGAAGTGAGCGCAGAGACAAAGGGTGAAGGTCTATTTTTAGTTATTTCTCCATTCTACTAATTTAACGCGATTTTCTACCATTGGTGTGAGGATAGGCTGGTGTGTGGCGTAGATCTACTATTTAGCAAGCTGTTTAATAATGAACCAGGGAAATAATCGGCACATTTGGCAACCGAGATCGACCATTTAAGTCATCTAGCTCAATGACAAAGCCACAGCCAACTAGCTCACAACCAATATCTTGCAATAATTTCGCCGTTGCCGCTGCCGTTCCACCTGTGGCAATTAAGTCATCGACGATCAAAATTCGACTGCCTGGAACTACTGCATCTTGATGAATCTCTAGCTTGTCTGTACCGTATTCCAGCGCGTATTCTACCTTGTGTACCGCTGCGGGTAATTTCCCTGGTTTCCGTACCGGAATAAACCCAATCCCCATCTGATAAGCCAATGCTGCCCCAAAAATGAATCCCCGCGACTCCATCCCGACAATATACTCAGGTTGCCAATCTTGCACCTGACTTGCTAGGGTATCGATCGAGTAGCGTAACCCCGCAGGATCTCGCAGCAAGGTGGTAATATCGCGAAATAGGATCCCAGGCTTGGGAAAATCAGGAATGTCACGAATTAGTGCTCTAAGATCCATTACTTGTGGTGAGAAATTGGGTTAACTACAGATCCTCTATTGTTAGTTACCAATTGTCAATCACCGACTAATTAACTACAACCATATCAATCTCCAAAAACTATCCGCTCCTACTATTAGCCAAGATTCTAAAATCTAAGTACTAATAATAGGAGCGGTCTAGGGGGTCTGTTCACTGGAACCTGGCTGCTGGGAGAAACTCTACTCGCAAGCAGGCGTGAATATAGACTAGTTCTGTAGACAAAACCTACAAATGACTAGAGGACAGTCCCAGCACTCAGCCGGCTAACTCCAGTTTCGAGACCCAAACGTGTACTACTCTCGATCATGGGCACCACCTCCTATATTGTGAATTGGTTAGCTGCTCCGTAGCAACGGGTAAGTTACTACCTGAGCTAAAGCTAACACAAAGAATCGAGATTTGACAATCACCCGTTAATATTCGTTTACTAATCTTTAACATCATCAGCCGCTGCACCAAGTCAGAAAGTACAGCCTTAGAATACAATTGGAATACAAGTGATGTTGAACGTAACTATAAATTTGCAGCAATTCATGAAACTTTTTTTATCAGCGATCGCGCTTCTAACCAACGTAGCAGCAATTGCTACGATCTCACCAGCCACGGCAGGGGAAGTACCCACTAGAAACATCAGAGTTAATAGCAATATTAATGAACCTCAACCGACCGTCAAGCCATCACTAGTTGCCCAAACACCAACCGAATCACGAACAAAGCCCAAGAACAAATACTATATTGCACCCAGCATCTCTTTTGGTCAGCGGCTAGAGGCATCTTTTGGGGGACAAATTGTCCCAGGCACTGGTGCTACACTTACCGCCTATGGTGTCACTGGCAAGATTGAGGTTGCTGACAATATCTCGGTTAGACCATTTGTCACATTTGGCAGTGGATCTTCACCTACATTATCGGTCGCAGGCTTCACTGGAAATGTTAATTATTCCAGTACTACCTATGGTGTATCTGGTACCTATGACTATACGATTCCCAATTCTGATTTCACCCCCTATGGTGGAGCTGGATTCTATAGTAATTCGGTCAATACTTCGGTTACGCCAAATATTTTTGGTGTCGGCACCACCAGTCAATCTGGCTTGTATTTTGAAGCTGGGGTAGACTATCAGATATCTGACAGCATTATCCTCAATGCCAATTACAAGAGCGTCAATGGACTTGGTATCGCTGTTGGCTATGGCTTTTAGGGTAGTTGATAGTTGATAGATACAAATGATAATAGGGTGGGAGCAATTGATGAATTGCCCCACCCTATTATTTGTTTTAGATTCTGGCTGCTGCAAAAATTATTGAACCAGAGCTAGCGTTGGATTAGCGGCACTGACACGTCGATCGATCACTGCATCGATTAAACCATATTCTTTGGCTTCAACCGCAGACATATAGAAATCTCGATCGGTATCTTCTTGGATTTTCTCTAGTGGCTGCCCCGTATGTTTGGCGAGGAGATCGTTTAGAGTGCCCTTGATGTACAGGATTTCCTTAGCTTGGATCGCGATGTCCGTAGCTTGCCCCTGTGCGCCCCCTAGCGGCTGGTGAATCATGATTCTAGAGCTGGGGAGGCTGGATCGTTTTCCTTTGGCTCCAGCACTGAGCAGGAACGCTCCCATGCTCGCCGCAAATCCCATACAGACGGTGCAAACATCAGGACGAATTTGGTTCATCGTGTCAAAGATGCCCATGCCAGCAGAAACCGAACCACCAGGAGAATTGATATACAAGTAGATATCTTTTTCTGGATCTTCTGCTTCCAAAAATAGCAGTTGTGCCACGATGAGGTTGGCTAAATCTGACGTTACCTGGTCGCCCAAGAAGATAATTCGATCGCGCAATAGCCGAGAATAAATGTCAAAGGCGCGTTCGCCTCTCCCAGACTGTTCAATTACGGTAGGTATCATAGCTGTGCCACTCTATATCGATTTTTACTATTATTACCCAATCTGGCGATCTAAGGTCTAGGGGTATCCGTACTGGGTTGGGGGTTGAGGGGGTGGGAGTGTGGGAATGGGGGAATTAGCTATCCACTATCCACTATTCACTATTCACCAATTCCTCCGTAAATTCCCTGATGGAGTCTTTTCCCTTCCTTGTTATACTGGACGATTACGTCACAATCTCGTTGTGATCTGAATCTTGTTAGTTAGACGTATTGGGCACGGATTGCACACAGAGCAAGTCGATATTGCTAGCTTTTAATATTGCTCGATTGAGTATTCCGTGGTTTTTTGTTATTTTCGCTAGGTTTGATGATCTATGAATAGAGTTTTGATGGTTACGACTCTGCCCTGTACTCTCAACAGCTTTTTGTTGCCGTTTGCAGCTCATTTTCGATCGATAGGATGGCAAGTCGATGCTATGTCCTGTGATATTTCTAGCGATGCTAAATGTCTGCAAGGATTCGATCGAGTTTGGGATGTAGAATGGTCCCGTAACCCGCTGGATCCACGCAATTTATTGCGGACTCCAGGCAAAATTCGGGAGATTGTCTTGCGTGAAAAGTACAATATCATCCACGTTCACACTCCGGTTGCGGCATTTGTGACGCGATATGCTCTCAAAGATTTACGCCATCAGTTAAACTGCAAGATTATCTATACAGCCCACGGATTTCACTTTTTTAAAGGTGGTAATTCGCTCAAAAATACCGCATTTATCAATCTCGAAAAGTCGGCTGGTAAATGGACCGATGACCTAGTGACGATCAATCACGAGGATAAATCAGCAGCACTGGAGTATGAATTGGTAGCTCCAAATCACACCCACTATATGCCTGGGATTGGGGTGGATCTCAAATACTATAATCGCGAGAATGTGCCAGACTCAGCCGTAGCACAGGTGCGGCAGCAATTGGGCATCCAGCAAGATACGCCATTGTTATTATCAGTAGCAGAGTTCACCAAGCGCAAGCATCATGTCGATGCGATCGCAGCGTTTGCAAAACTGGCTCGCAAGGATGTACACTTTGCCCTAGCAGGTGCTGGCCCACTGATGGACAAGATGAAGCAACTAGCCACAGAATTGGGGGTAATAGATCGGATTCATTTTCTCGGTAGTCGATCAGATGTGCCAGTATTAATGAAGGCTGCCTGCGCGAATATTCTAGTCTCGGCGCAGGAGGGACTGCCCCGCTGTGTCTTAGAGTCTCTGGCGTTGGAAGTCCCCACGATTGGTACCAAAATTAGGGGAACACAAGATCTGCTTGAGGGCGGCTGTGGATTATTGGTTGATGTTGGCGATGTGGATGCAATAGTCGCTGCCATGACCTGGATGCTCGATCGACCCCAAGAAGCAGCTAAGATGGCTAAGTTAGGCTATGAGAGAATTTCGACCTACGATCTAAAAGTTGTAATTCAGCTTCACGAGCAATTGTATAGGGAAGCAGTGAATAGTGGTTTAGTGGTTTAGTGATTAGAAATTAAGTAGCCCCATCATGTTTGATGGGGCCTCTTAAAATGTTGAATAAATAGTGGGCACAGCTTTAAAGCTAAACCACTAAAAACTAAACCACTAAACCACTAAACCACTATCTCACCCATTTCGCACCGACGATTTCGGCGAGATCGACAACACGTTGGCTGTAGCCCCACTCGTTATCGTACCAGGCAATTACTTTGATCATGTCATCGCCCATCACCATTGTCAGTGCGGCATCGATCGTAGAAGAGGCATCAGTACCTTTAAAATCGCTGGAAACTAGTGGTAGTTCACAGAAGTCCAAAATCCCTTTCATTGGGCCTTCAGCAGCCGCTTTGAGTACGGAGTTGACTTCTTCGGTGAAGGTTTTCTTCTCAACGTTGACGACTAAATCGACGACAGATACGTTTGGAGTCGGTACTCGCAGTGCAATCCCGTTCAGCTTACCTTTGAGTTCGGGTAGTACCAGCGATACAGCTTTAGCTGCACCAGTGGATGTGGGGACGATATTCATTGCTGCTGCCCGTGCGCGACGGAGATCGCGGTGAGAGGCATCGAGTAAACGTTGATCGCCTGTGTAGCTGTGGGTTGTAGTCATCGTCCCTTTGATGATTCCAAAGCTGTCGTTGAGGACTTTGGCAAAAGGTGCTAGACAGTTGGTGGTACAACTAGCGTTACTAATGATGAAATGTTTGTTGTGGTCGTAGTCTTTTTCATTGACTCCAACGACGAAGGTACCGTCTTCATCTTTACCTGGTGCGGTAATTAGTACTTTCTTGGCACCAGCATTGATGTGGCGGGAAGCACCAGCATGGCTGATGAATACACCTGTGGATTCGATTACCAAATCGATGTTCCATTCTTTCCACGGCAAATTGTCAGGGTTGCGATCGGATACACATTTGATTGTTTTACCATTGACAGTGATGGTGCTGTCATCAGCACTAATATCTGCATCGAATTTGCCCAGCATGGTGTCGTACCGGAGCAAGTGAGCATTGGTGCGAGGATCCGAAGTATCGTTGATGCCTACAACTTCCAAGTTACTATTGGTTCTCCCCAACCAACACCGCATAAAATTCCGTCCGATCCGTCCAAACCCGTTGATCGCTACTCTAATCACAGCCTATAAACCCTCTTTTCCTAAAATCTCAATATCCAGTCATAAGACCAGATCATATCGCAAACCATACACATCTTTGACTTTATCTGTCCCAGAATAATGACTTTTTTCAATTCGCTCAATTGATTAACGCATGAACAGGTATTCATGTGTTATTATAAAAGAGTATTGAATCGAGGTACTAAATCATGACTACTGCAACTTTGACAAAATGTGCGTGTAATGCTTGCCTATGCAATGTTTCGATCGAGTCTGCCGTCCTTAAAGATGGTAAAAGTTACTGTGGTGAAGCCTGTGCCAACGGTCACAAAGATGGACAGGTTTGTGGCAAATCTGGTTGTAACTGCAATGCGGGTTAGCATTTAGGATTTAAAATGCCTAATATCTAATCTGCTAATGTTCATGACTGAAATAAATCTAGATATCCTTGATGATGAAGAACCACAATTGTGTGAGTCTTCAAGTCACACCGCTCATCCGCCTGCCCTCGAATTAAAAAAAGCGCAGGGGATGGCGGATTTTTTTGGATTATTAGCTGATGCCAATCGGCTGCGAATTATCTCACTTTTAGCAGATGCAGAGCTTTGCGTTGGCGATTTGGCAATTGCTTTAGAGATGAGTGATTCAGCGGTATCTCATCAGCTAAAAACACTTCGAGCACTGCGATTAGTCAAATATCGCAAGCAAGGTCGTCATGTATTTTACCAGTTGCTCGATCGACATGTTTTCGATCTATATCATACAGTGCTAGAACATCTCGCTGAATCTGAGATCGAGATGTAAGGTGATTCCCAGAAATGAGTATACGCTTGGTTTTGGTTTTCTCCTTGCGGAGCCGTTGGCGAAGCCTCTCCGCAAGGAGAAAACCAAAACCTATTTAGTTGGTATATTCTTTATCGGGAATCACCTAATCACAATTAACCAATTCTCAATTAATGAGATACCTTAGCCGGAGATTTTAAGAAGGTTTGACTCAACATTGCCGTACAACTGAGCGCAAAGACAATTAAGAGTCCAAACCCGATAGCATAACTACCTGTCAGATCCCGACAAATACCTAAAACTATCGGTGGGAAAAATCCACCCAATCCACCAGCCGCACCAACTAATCCGGTGACACTTCCAGTTTGTTGGGGGAAATATTGGGGTACGAGTTTAAACACACCACCGTTACCTAACCCAAATAGTATCGCACAACCGATCGATCCGATCGTGAACAGCTCGATCGATGTCATCGCCATCAGCCAGCCGATTGCCGCAATCCCCAGAAATACACCCAGGAGCAACTTTTGACCACCAATTTTGTCGCTCAATACGCCACCGACGGGACGAGATAGAGTAGCTATCAAGACAAAAAGTGCAGTTCTGGCACCTGCATCTGCGGGCGCGAGCGAAAAGACTTCTTTGTAGAGAGTGGGTAGATAGATACTCAGCGCGACGAAACCACCAAAAGTTAACGCATAGAAGACACTCAATACCCAAGCTAGTTTTTCTGTTTTCAATACTTGGATATTTTCAGCCAAGGATTTCGACTTGCTCGGCGGTTTGGCGTTATTTGCAGTGAGGGCAAAAATTCCCCCCCAGAATACAGCTACGGCACTAAATACTAGAAATGTCGCTGGAATGCCAATATTAGCAGCTAAAACTGGTCCACCAAATACCGCCACCGACTGTCCAATATTTCCCGCACCATAGATGCCCAGCGTCGTACCCTGCTGACTCGGTGGAAACCAGCCAGAGACAAAAGCCACGCCCACAGCGAAAGAGGTACCTGCTAGCCCCATCCAGAAGCCCCAGAACAGCAGGCTTGGATAAGAATGATTGATTGACAGTGCGACAGCGGGAACGATCGTAAATGCTAGTAAGATACTAAACACAATCCGACCACCATATCGATCGGTCAAGATCCCTAGGGGAATGCGTCCAACTGAGCCGAGTAACACCGGAATCGCAATCATCACACTCGCTTGCGTCACTGACAGCCCCAATTCTTTGCGTAATAACGGTGCCAATCCTGAGATGATGCCCCAGTTGGCAAAGGCTACCGCAAACGCCATTGTCGCCAGAAATAGATTCTGATTGGCAGCGGATCGATCGGAAGTATTCATAAGCACAGACAAAAACACTGTGAATATGATGTCACTAAATCAAGACCTAAAAATGGAATAGACATCAAATATCTATCCCATTTCTGCATAGCCCGTAAGGTGCGTTACTGCGCCTGTCTTGTCGTTTTTTTATTCGGGGGGAACCCCCGTTGGCGGAGCCTCTCCCCCAGGAGATATAAAAACGCCGCAGCATAACGCACCATCCATCGCGGTTAATGCTTTGGTGCGTTACGCTGGCGCGATAACACACCCTACTTGGCAAATTAACCTAATTCTCCACTAGCAACCATTCCAGTCGCTTGAGCACTATCCAACCCAAACGAGTTTTGGGGTTCTTTCAGGAAGAAAGCACAGCAGAACGCGCAGGTTAACGCACCGATACCCATTGATGCAAACAGCGTCGGTGCATCAGTGAGGCTGAAAATTGTCAGATAAACCACCCCGCCAAAGTTACCATACGCTCCCACATTTCCCGCAACTTGTCCGGTAATTTCCTTTTTAATTAAGGGGACAATTGCATAAGTGCCGCCGCAGCCAGCTTGAGCGAATAGTGCGGAGAACATCGTCACCCCAACGGCTACAGGCAATGCCCAAGTTTTATCGATTTGATGAGCCATTAGATAGGCGATGCCGATTAGTCCAGTTACGACTGTCATCGTCCATTTTCGACTCCCGAATTTGTCGGAAATGAATCCACCACTGGGGCGAGAAAATAGATTCAAGAAAGGATAAGTAGCTGCAATCATTGCCGCCGCAGCATGTTCTAGTCCAAAGGTTTTTTCAAAGAAGACTGGCAACATCGAGACAGCAGCAAGTTCAGAACCAAAATTGGTAATGTAGGTAAATTGCAACAGCGCGACTTGACTAAATTCATATCGCTCAGATGGGGCGAATTGTTTCCTGCCTAGCACCACATCACGATTGACTAACCAAGCTTGATAACTCTGATAAGCATACAATCCAGCTAATAAGAACCAAACAAAATACATCTGTCCAGAATTAAGGAAGTGTAATTTCTTTTGAGCTAGTCGCCATGCTAATAAACCGAGGGCAAAAATCAGTCCAAAGTTCATAATTAACAGCCCATAAAAATCTCTAGCACTGGTAACTTCCATCGCGCCATATTTCTTGGGACGCTTGTATTCTTTACCAGGCGGTGTATCAGTAACGTTGTTAAAATAAACAATCCCATACAAAGCGGTAACTATACCAGTTAGCACGATCGTCAATCTCCAATTTGCTGTGCCACCAGCCATTCCAGCCGTTGCTATTGCAATCAGCGGTAGTGCGAATTCAGCTCCAAAAGCTCCGAAGTTTCCCCAGCCACCGTAGATGCCCTGAGCACTACCAATATCCTTGGGTGGGAACCATTCTGATACCATTCTAATTCCCAATACGAAGCCAGAACCAACGATTCCCATCAGCAGCCGAGCAAGTACCATTTGGTTGAAATCTTGGGCTATAGCCGTGGCAATACAGGGCACGATCGCGAATATCAGCAAGATAGAATAAGTGATCCGTGGCCCATACTTATCAAGTAAGGCACCAATAATGATCCGTGCCGGAATCGTAATTGCTAAGTTGCAAATTAACAATGTTTTAATCTGCGATTCGTCTAAATTTAACTCCTTACCAATTACCGAAGCAAATGGTGCAAAGTTGAACCAGCAAACGAAGGTAAGGAAAAAAGCGAACCAGGTAAAGTGTAACGTTCGATACGGATTTTTAAATGAGAGTAATCCTTTTAGCATTAGGCTATAGCCCCAAGAATACGACAACTAGATCGATTAGGTAATTGTATTAACTGCTAATTGATTTTAGTAGGTCTAAATTACGGGAATGCTAGCTGTAAATTCGTAGCGTCTGTTACGGTTGATGATCATTTGATGATTGCAAATGTCAATGTTGCAAGTAGCTAATGCAGATACAGCATATTGAATGTTGACTGGTAGTTACTGATACACAAACATCATGATGCTTTATTTATAGTTCCAACATAGATACCTTTCGGATCTAATACGTAACTACGAGGCATAAATAATGACAGATTCCACTGCAAATGAGACTGAGTTATTGTCGCAAGTCAATAGCTTATTACTCGAAAACCGAGAAATTGCGCGTAAAATTGCGGCCAAACTTGGCATCGAAACTAGCAGCGCGACACCAGGTGCTGGCGATCCTGCGGAACAAAATAATGCACTGATTATTCGGAGCCAGATGCTTGTAACTATTTTAACTGTTACAGCTCTATTTTTATAAATGAAATTCTACAACTTTACGCCAAGCGGCTCAAATGCTGATGATTTTAATGATGCTACTCCCTTCCCGCCACAAGAATACAGATCTCTCCAAGAGTCAATTACTCATCCAGAGATCTAATTTTGAACCGCAGAGGCGCAGCGATGTCCGCTCGTCGGGTTCCCCGACGGTTTAGGACATCAAGACAGAGAGCGCA
>JANNDL010000044.1:0-39446 GCA_031387665.1 Chamaesiphon sp. OTE_75_metabat_95
TTTTTTTTTCGGGGGGTTTTTTATTGTTTTTTTTACCCCTAATAAACCCGCCGCTTCATGAATTGCCCCTACTAGCTAGAGGCTATTTTGCTTACGGTATCTATCCGTTTTATGACAATTCAGAACTTAGAACCAGAACTACTTGCTCTAACTATTCTAACTAATGCTTGGCTGTATGCGACTGTACATCCAGAGGAAGTTGCTACAGCTATTCGGGAGAATGAAGCCGATTGCGGCTCGGTAAACTTACCGATAGATGAACGCTGGAAGTCTTTACAAGCCTCTTTCACCCGCTATAACGATTCTTTCGATTCAGCTATTCCGCTATTGGACTGGGATGTGCTGCAATAATCCTACTGAGTGATCGATAGTTGAGCCATACTCGTATGGATATTCTTTGCATCGATACCGCCTTCAATCAGCAAAGAAGATGATTTCGTTCTTAGTGTAACTGGGCATAGATATCATCCTCATCGTTATCCCAAATGGCAGCTAGTGAGGTTTGGCTAGCTTTAAGCCAGAACTCGCTCTCATCATCAGGTAGGATTGTTACGAGTATTCTTGTCCCATCAGGAACGGTAATCGGCTCTGACAGTTCAACTTTTCCCTGGGAAAAGGTTGCCCAGACTGTTTTTGGCATTGATTGAATCCCACAAGACAAGGGTTATTAATCTAATTGTACCTAGAGAGTTGCGTAATAGCCTAGAGATCGAATCGAATCATCGAGATAGATTTTTCGGTTGAGGCGGGAACCCTCGATGGTTTGGGCTGGATCGACTAGCTTGAACAGACAGCTAAAAATTCACTGTATAATATGAGTATCCTGCCGCGTAGGTTGGCATCCGCTTTATGACGATTCAAAATTTAGAACCACAACTACTCGCGTTAACTTCAAACGAGAAAGCGCAAGCAATGCAGATTTTAGCTCAAAGCTTAGATAAGTCTTGGCGTGGTATCGAAAAAACTCCAGGGGTATGTGGTGGAGATGCTTGTATTGCACTCACCAGAATTCCAGTTTGGGTGTTGGCAAATGCGCGAAATTTAGGTATTGGCGAAGCTCAACTTTTAAAAGATTATCCAACTCTATCGGCAACCGATTTAACGAATGCTTGGGTTTATGCCACTGTAAATCCAGAGGAAATTGCTATAGCTATTCGGGAGAATGAAGCAGATTAATGGCTCGATTGTATGCAGATGAACAATTTCCGTTTGAGGTGGTCGGAAATTTAATTTGTCTAGGACATGATGTTTTGACTGTTCAAGCAGCGGGGAATGCTAATTTAAGGATTCCTGATGAGCAAGTTTTGGAATTTGCTACGAGTAATTATCGAGTTGTTTTAACTTTAAATCGCAAGGATTTTAAGCGATTGCATCGATATCATCCCAATCATGCGGGAATTATTATTTGTACTGATGATGCGAATAGAAGTGCGCTGGCAGAAAGAATCAATGCAGCTATTTTAGTAGAGCCAGTTTTGTCAGGTAAATTAATTAGTGTGGTACGTCCTGTAAGATAAAGCAAAAGACGAATCGACATCAGCCGTATCATCCTCACCTAATCGAGCATCTCATCGAATCATCGAGATAGATGTTCCAATTGAGGCGGTAATGGAGATAGCTAAGGATCTGCAAATAAGGCTTCCAAGTCTCTACTCCCACTTACCACTCTCAAAATCTCAACGATATCCTCGTTGGCGCGATAGAAAATGATATAGCCAGAAAAAGAAATTCCTCTGAGATCATTACGGAGTGATTGATAGCTTCTCCCAATTTTGGGGAAATTCACTAAATATTTACATCTAGCTTCAAATTCATCAATCAGCTTTTCACCAGCTTCGATATTATGTACGGCATAATACTCGGATATTTCGTCTAGATCTCTAGCTGCATCCGGTGCGATTATGTACTGAGTCAATCTACTGAGCCTTTCTCGCTGCCTGTAGTTTGACTCTCAGCCCTGCTATGACAGTCTCTCCGTTTAAGCCTTCTCCCTGATCGAGTTGCGCCGCTGCACTATCTATTTTTGCGCGGAGTTCGGTGGCTAATTGGTCGGTAGAGTTTTTAGACTTTAGTAGGTGCAATGCTGCTTCGATCGCTTCGTCGGGGCTAGCATATTTACCAGTGAGGATTTCTTGCTGGATAAATTCTGTTAATTCGGGTTTTAGAGTTAGATTCATAGGAGCGAAAATCAGTCTAAAGTCTTACTATCAGTATAACTCAGCGAGAATAGTATGGCGATCGATTGTATTCATCAGGCGACAGGTTTCGTGGAGGATGCTCGATCGATAGGTTAAAATAGGTCTTAGACAAATAGCAAAGGATGGCATACTAATATCATGCTGACTCTACTCGAACTTCGTCTCGAAAGGCTTCGCCAACGAATCAATCAAAAGCTACCACAAGCACCTGAATCAGTGTTGGAGCAAGTCTGGACGATTCTTAATGCTGCTACTGAAGATAACGAACTGTATGCTGAATTCGTTCGCGAAGCGTAGGCTTTGCCTAATCGATGGGAAGCCGCTAGCGATGAAGATGAATTTCCTAGTTCAAATTAATGACTGATTTACAGCAACAGGCACGAGAAATATTAGATCGATTAGCATTTACAGATTTCGATCTGTGTCTAGAGATAAATCGAACTTTCAATCATTTACCCCGTGCGCCTGGTATTTATGCGATTCGTCATCGAACTGACGGACTCTTGTATTTGGGCAAGACCAACGATCTGAGTACGCGGTTTAATGGGGGACATAAATCGTTCACCTGGGCTTGGCTCGATCTTTATCAGCCTAATGATGTGAGAATTGCAATTGAAAGGCTCGATCGTTGGGGAAAGCCAGGGTTATTATTAGAGTTAGAGGCTATTCTACTTAGGGCAACAGAACCGCCATATAACGTTAAGATTCCGATGGAGCGTTAAATCTATGCAATCGAAGATATTAGAAGAGCTTACGCCGACTGCTGCTCAAGCAATTTTAGAACATTTGCCGGAACGCATTAGATTAGCATTTATTAATAGATCGACTGAAATAGATTTTCCAGTTGAGGCGGTAATCGAGATGGCTTTGGCTGGATATTTGGATAGTGAGGCGATCGGATTTGTAGATTGCAAACCAAATCGGGGTCGTGAGTAAACCTTTTAGGGTAGGTTTGGTTGTAGTTCGGCTCCGCTCACTAACCAGAATGAAACCCAACATTTCTAGGATGTTGGTGTGTTCGTTGGGTTTCGCTTCACTCTACCCAACCTACAAGATCTCGATCGCACACATTATCCTCAAATACTAGACTACAGGAGATCGCCAGCGGTAGAATTAGGTGGATTTGCCCCTGTTACTTATGCTCGAAAATAAACCCCCCGATCCAAAGGCGCATCCTTTAACAGTAGAAGAGATATATAAAAAGGCTGAAGAAATACGCAAAGAAAAAGATAGTCAAAGCTCGATCGATAGTTCAGATTTAGGTGAAGCGTTTAAAGCACTTGCAAGCTTAGATGAAGCGTCCAAGATAATTGGAAAAGAGAAGGAGTCATTTAATATAGCGAAACTAGTTTGGAACTGGACTGGATTTGGTGATAAAAAGCTCTGGGATATCATTCAGATATTAGGTGTGCCAGTTGCATTAGCAATAGCAGGATTCTGGTTTCAGGATTTCACTAAGAAGCAAGAAGTTAAACTAGCAGATAGTAAGACTAAGCAAGAATTACAGGTTGCAGATAGCAAAGCAAAGCAAGAAACTCTGATCAAGTATCTCGATCAAATGTCAGATTTGTTAGAAAAGGGTTTGCTTAAAAGCAAACAGGATTCACCAATATTTATTATTGCTCAATCCAAAACTGTTACTGCGCTACAATCACTAGATACTGAGAGGCAACGGCTATTAATTCAATTTTTTAAATCGGCTAATTTGAACACATTGGATGGAGGTAAAGGGCTACTATTCAAAGCAAGAATGTCTGAAGCTAAATTGCAGAACATCGATTTCAGCGGAATCAATCTTAATGAAGTTGATCTTAGTGGAGCTGATTTGAAGGGAGCTAACCTTAATGGAAGTAAACTTAAAGGAGCTAATCTTACAATCAGTAATCTCAGCGAAGCCAATCTCAGTAAAGCAGATCTTAGCAAAGCAGAACTCACAGGAACTATTCTAACAGAAGCTTTTCTCGAAGAAGCTAATCTCAGCAAAGCCAATATTAGCGAAACTTTTTTTAGTAAAGCTAATCTCAGAAATGTCAATTTTAGCAACAGCATAATGAAAGGAACTAATTTTTCTGATGTCGAACATTTGGAAAGAAAACAATTAGAAAAATCTAGTCCACCAATTATCTGCGGAAGCTTTCTACCAGAAAACATCAAAATTGATCGCTTTAGAGATTGTAATATTATGCCTCAAGTATTGCTGAAGCGTTACCCTCAGTTGAAAACATTAGCAGAAGCTCAACTTTATGTAGAATCAGACACTAATTCTGCTCAGGATAGTAAGTACAATATCACCATAAATGAGACAGATTAGAATACGCTCAATACAATAAAAATTCTAATTGCTTAAACAAGTCTTATTTCGATAAAATCTGCTCTAGGATTGTCGGATCTTGAATTTCCTTGTCCTTCACTAACAGCAACACCTTCGACATGATTTCTGCCGTCTTCGGATCGTCATCCACAAACGGTAAAAATAGCCGCCCGCGATGCTGAGAACTGACGGGAAGAATGCAGAGCGAACCGCCTGGTTGACGATGGACGATCGCGCTGCCTAGATGTACTGAATAGGTACCAATTTCGCCTTTAATTAGGGCGTGGCTGCCTTGGATTTGGATGTTGTTAAGCTTCATGAGGCGACAGGTTTCGCGGAGGATGCTCGATCGCATTTCAACTGTCGAGGCACTGGCTTCGGGATCTACGCCGCCGATGTGGGCGACGCTGACGACGAGATCGAGGTCGCGCATGACTTCACTGAAGATGCGAGGTGGGATGTGGTTGAGGGGGATGGATTTGGAGTCGTCGCGGTTGTAGAAGTTGAGTCTGTCGATCGTCAAGCCTTCAACATCTATTGGCGTGTAGTAGCCGTTGGCAAAGGAGACGGTGGCAATGATGCCGGATTGATGGAAGGTGCGGCGCACGCCTTCGCCGAGGGAGGAGAGCCAGCCCCTTTGTCCGAAGAGGGCGATCGCTTGGCGCGGGTTGACTTGATGCCCTTCGTAGCGTTTCGATCCGGTTTTGGTTTGTTCGGCTTTAGTTACCACATAAAGTTCGCGGAAGACTTGCTTGAAGGGCTGTTGGCGGGCAGTGGTGAAACATTCTTGCTGCCACAGGTGCCATTCTTTGGTGGTGAGAAGGTCATAGGGATGGGCGATGCGGAGTTTGGCGGCGGCGATCGAGGCTGTGCCGTGGGGATTGACTAGTTCGGTGCCAGTGGCGGTGAGGTAACCGATTTCGGGTTGGGGGGTGTCGCTAATTAGGACTAGTTGGCGCAGCATGGGAGCAAGGACGGGATGCTGGGCGAGTTGCTGGAGTTCGGCACTGGTGAAGGCATCGCCGCGATCCATGGCTTGTTCGAGGGACAGGCGCATTCTCGATGCTTGTTTGACGATATCTTGCTTGCGATCGATCAGTGCTTCAATCTCAACATTTTTCTTGAGTTTGGCGGGGACGGCTTTGAGGGTTTTTCCAGCTTTGGTAATCGTAATTTCGGGCTTGCCGCTGGTGATGCTGAGGGCGACGCTGGTATCTTCTACTGTGATGATTTGGGGTTTTTCGACTAGATCGGCGATCGCCACAGCTTCCATTGCCCACTGGAGCCGTTGGGGGTCGGCAAATCCGGCGGTACGGGAGAGGTTTTCCATGCCGATCTCGATGCAGAGTTTCTCGCTGGCGCGGCGTTGGGAGCCAAATTGCTTGCTAGTGCGGAGGAATTCTTGATAGATTTGATAGCGATTGAGGATGTCGGGTTCGCGTTTTTTGCCTGTGTCGAGGGGGCAGAGTCCGAGGGCGCGAACGGAATCTTGGTGACGTTTTTTGACGACTCGATCGATCAGTTCTTTGCGATCTAGTTTCCCTAACATGGCACTAGCAAACTGTTTCGCCCGCTGATGTCCGGCACCGCTACAGGCATATTGAGCGGCACCATCAAAGCGGTTCCAGTTAGCTTCGCCCAGGGTGGCGTAGGCGCGTTGGAACCATTCTACATCCACGGCACCGTCCCGTAAACTCTCTTCCGAAAGTGGTGTGCGTTCACCAATTTGGGCAATGTACACATCCCGCGCATCGGCGGGGACGGAGCTATCTTTGGTGTGTGCCTGAATCCACCACACACCGTCAGCAAATCCAGGCAGATCGATACTGTGTTGGATATAGTTCACCCATTGAGGCGCGAAAAATGCCAATTGAATCAGTTTTTCTTCGCTGATTTTTGCCGCCCGAACTTGACGGGCAAATTCTACGGGAGTTTCACCCAGATTGGGGAAACTGTAGCGCATTAATTGGCTAATGGTGGCACCTTTGCCTTTGTCACTCCAACTAGAAGTCCGCTTTAAGCCAGCAGTTTCGAGTGCTTGCAATAGTTTGACTACAGTGGAAATCCCAACGACAGAGCCGATCGACAATGCTGCTGGAGTTGCCGCAGTTGGTAGATCGCCCCGTTGACATTCGATTTCGAGGATGCGATCGCGACAAAGTTTGGCAGCTTCAATAGTTGGTGGGAAAGTTTCCTGGTGGAGCTTGTAGTGAGTAAGATTGCGAAGATCGGAAAAATCTGTTCTAATTTGCGTCGCCGGAGTAGAATTTTCGGTGGATTCTAGTCCATAACGATCACCGATTAAGTAATAAGTAATATCAGCAAGACTAGCTAATTTGTATTGATGGGCGATTGCGACATCATTGAGCGTCGTTGCCCGTCCCCAGCGAATAAATCGTCGCCACACACTAACATCAATCCACGTCAGTAGCTCCCACCAGCGTTGAAACTGCTGGGTAGAGATTGTCATTTCAGCCTGTGAGAAGTATCGAGTAGCATCAAGAAATAATTCCAGATCCCAAGTACTACTATGCTGCGTTAGTGGCATCGCGGCGATCGCCTTTTCTAGTGCGATTGAATCTACTGCTGTGAGAACTGTTGCCAAGAAATTCTGCGAAAATTCAAGTTTTTGGGGCTGTTCGTGCAGATAAATTAACCATTTAATTGTATTTTCAATTGTTGAATACCGTGGTTTTAATTTCAAATCCCCAAAAGATTTATGGAAAGTATTCCGAATTTGATGATAAACAGATGTCTCGTCACTTAATTCGGGATCGGCACCATTAACTATTTCGTTATATCGCTCACCATTCGTCTGATAACGTGGTGCAATTGCTCGAATTAATTCTAAACCATCTTCATCTCGTGATCGCTTCCCAGCATACCAATTTTCCCAAACATCAGCTAGAGGAAACCGTGCTAAATTTTCATCGCGAGATAATCTGGGATCGATCGACGGATAACTATGACACAAGTTGCCAAACAGCATTTCTTCAACTTCACCATTATAATTTGTGATTTGAACGGGTGTTTGGCTATGTTTATGAATTAGTTCATCGATCGCCAATAAGGTACTTTTCGCTGCTGCTGTATTGATCTCAACTGGACGATCGCAAGTCACAGGTTCAGGCACATATAAATCTGCCAAATTGACTAATCCCAGAGCATCCCGCAGCGTAACAGGTTGTTCGACTCGTACCGAAATTCGCTCTAATAATTGGGTTTCGGGGTTAGTCAGTTTCTCACCCTTAGCTGTTTGATAACTCTGGGCGATCAATTGGCACTCATCAACCGATCGATCGACCTTGACCAATTCGGCTAATAGTTCTAATCCGGCTTGCCATTGTAAAATATCTTTAGCCGCCAGCAATTTTTGAGCAGAATCGATCGTATTTGGATCTGGTTGCTTAATTAATAAACCTAAAATTCCCTGACGCAGATCGCTAGATTTACGGGTTAATAAACCGATTAAATGGGTAGCTTCATCTGGTTCGATCTGGCATTTTTGTAATGCTGTCATCACTAACTGCCGCACATAGCTACTAGAATCTCCAGTTAGGGCTAATAATGTCTGGCGAATCTCTAGATCGATTGGTTCGACTTGTGCCAATTGCCCTACGATACTAGCGCGATAACTGGCATCGCAAATACCCATGTAAGGAATTAACAATTTGGGCGATCGCTTGCCCAAATAGCTACACAAAATTGCTACTAATTGTTCTTGCGAACCAGATAGGGAAATCCAATCCCACACCAGCTTCGGCAATTGCTTGGGCTTCGGCGACCAACGCGGCAACATGGCGACTAATCGATCGAATGTATCCGGTGCCGCAATGCTCAATTCGGAACTACAGCCCTGAAGCGATCG
Source organism: Chamaesiphon sp. OTE_75_metabat_95 (assembly GCA_031387665.1). Classification (GTDB taxonomy): domain Bacteria; phylum Cyanobacteriota; class Cyanobacteriia; order Cyanobacteriales; family Chamaesiphonaceae; genus Chamaesiphon. The sequence goes on from JANNDL010000044.1 coordinate 8,378, forward strand.
CAATGCCAACCACGCTACCCGATCGTCAGGATCTGAGATCGCGGTGAGCATTACCAAATTTGCGGGAGGGAGTCCAAGCTGGATTAAAAAGTGAACTGCCGCAAATCGATGACTATGTTCGGGATGCTGAAGGATGGTTTTGGTGGATTCGATCGCTGTCAGTGCATTGGTAAATCCGATCGACCACAGAGCCAAATACACCGTCTGAGCATCATCACTTGCTAGCCCCGCTTGCTGCTGGCTGGCATCAGTCAGAAACTCCAGCACCTGCGCCACAATTGCCCGCGCCTGCTTCTCCTGCAACACATCCAGATCGAAGCCAAACCAGACATCTACCGCTCGTAAAGTCGCTGCAAACCTAATTAGATTTTCATCTAAAATCAGCTTTAACATCCGCTGGAACGCGATCGGATGAGCCTCATCTACGCTCTCTAGAATCGACTGGCGTAGCCCTTCTTGACGTTGAGCAGCAATCAATAGCTTTTCGACAAATTCCCAGCCTTCAGGACGATTTGCGAGGAGGATCGATCGAACAACATGCCGCCCCATCGCGCCAATTTCATGTTCACCTTTTGCCGATGCAATCAGAATATCGAAGATCTCTTGTCCCAGCGCGTCGCCAGTATTAATCGCGGCGGCGAACAGATAACCCAACGAGTCAGTGTAATAGCCTAGATACGGACACCAACTCGCCAACCACAGCAGATCTGGCTCATAGTTTCTCACAACATTATTCATCAATGTCAGCAACCACGATCGCTGTTTGCTACTCGTCGCACCAGGTAGGCGAAAAGATTTACGATCGTAGCCTTCTTGATAAGTCCAACTCGTCTCAAAACTCCGCCAAGTTGCTTCAACGACTGGGGCAAATTGGGGGAAGAGGATCTCGAAAATTTTCAATCTTTCGGCGGGTTTTAAATCATTCAAACTCTTGAGGCTATTTTCAATTAACTGGTAAGAATCACTAATTTTGACTGATGTACCTGTTTCATCGTGGGCAAGAATGCCATACCCGATCGATCTCAGCTTGGCGGGAAGTTTGGCTAGCTTGGCGAGACGAACGGGTTGCCAATCGGTGACTTGATATTCTTTGAGACGAGCCTGGGCGATTTCGGGATTGAGCATGGGGATAAAATTAAGGAGCAGGTTTATACAACTAATTCAGACGATTGATTGTCAACGCTACTAATTCCTCTTCAGAAATTACCTTAACCCCCAACTTCTCTGCCTTTGCCAACTTCGATCCCGCCTTCTCACCCGCCACCAAATAATCAGTCTTCGCACTAATCGAATCCGAAACCCTGCCACCATGCTGCTGGATCAAATCCTTCGCTTCATCCCGCTTCATCGTTGGTAAAGTTCCCGTAATCACAAAGGTTTTCTCCGCGAATGTTTGACTAGCAGCTTCAACAATGGGTTCTGAAGACTTATCGAACTGCAATCCCGCTGCTTTTAACCTGTCGATTAGCACCAAACTATCGGGTTGTTTAAACCACATACTTACCGATTGCGCCGTCTCAAAACCCACCCCATAGATCCCTTCCATATCTGCTAAAGTTGCCTGGGATAGTTGTTCGACTGAGGTAAACTTATCTGTCAGAATATTTGAACCATTACTCCCAATTTGGCGAATCCCCAAACCATATAATACCCGCGCCCAAGGTTGAGATTTAGAACTCGCAATTCCCTCGATCGTTTTCGTCGCTGACTTCTCACCCGTTCGCTCTAACGTCATCAATTTCTCAATAGTTAAGTCGTACAAATCAGCGATCGAATTCACCAATTTACTATCAACTAATTGCTCGACTAATTTCTCGCCGACACCATTGATATCCATTGCATCGCGACTTACCCAATGTACCAGGGAACCCTTGAGGATCGCGGCACAACTAGGATTGACGCAGCGGATCACGGCTTCGCTCTCTGGCTTGACGACAATCGAGTTACACACAGGGCAATTTGTGGGCATTTTAAAAACTAACGCCCCAGGCGGGCGCAAATCCGTCAATACGCGGACGATTTCGGGAATAATTTCCCCTGCTTTGCGGACAATTACGGTGTCGCCGATGCGGAGATCTAACTGGGCAATACGATCGCCATTGTGGAGCGTTGCCCGTTGGACGGTGGTTCCCCCCAGTTGGACTGGTTCGAGGTGCGCCAAGGGCGTAATTGCCCCCGTTCTGCCGACGTTTACTACGATGTCCAGTACTCGCGTTGGGGCTTCTTCGGCGGGATATTTGAGGGCGACTGCCCAGCGGGGGAATTTGTTGGTGAAGCCGAGTTCTTGTTGGAGGGCGAGATCGTTGATTTTGACGACGACTCCATCGGTCATGTAGGCTAGGTTATGTCGATCGATATTCCAGCGATCGTAATATTCGCCCACACTCGCTAAATCAGGGCACAGTGTCCGGTGGGGATTGACTTTGAATCCCATTGTTTCGAGTAATTCAAGGGACTGGGAATGCTGGGCGTAATTGGTTTTGGATAGAATTTGGAGGGTGTAGGCAAAGAAGTCTAGTTTGCGTTGGGCGACCATTTTGGGGTCTAATTGGCGCAATGCTCCGGCGGCGGCATTACGCGGGTTGGCGAGGAGTTGTTCGCCTGCTTTTTCTCGTTCTTGATTGAGTTGGTTAAATACGGCGATGGGTAAGAACGCTTCGCCTCGCACTTCGACGATTGGCGGTGGATTTTCGATGTTTAATTTGAGCGGGATCGATCGAATTGTCTTGACATTCTGGGTGATATCTTCCCCCGCATCGCCATCGCCACGAGTCGCACCGCGCACTAATAATCCATTCTCGTATGTAAGTGCGATCGCTGAACCATCGATCTTTAATTCGCAGACATATTCCGCGCTATCTTTTGTTTCTAGCTTCCGCTGCCAACCTGCTTCCCACTTGGCGAACTCTGCCATGTCAAAGGAGTTTTCCAGGCTGTAGAGGGAGATATTATGTTTAACTGAAACAAAGCCTGAAGCCGGACGTTCGCCGACTCTTTGAGTGGGACTATCGGGGGTAACTAAATCAGGATATTGCTGCTCCAAATCTTGCAGCTCTCGATACAGCCTGTCATAGATGGCATCCTCCATCACTGGATTGTCTAGCACATAGTACGCATAGCCAGCCGACTGGAGTTTGGTGCGGAGTTGCTCGGTGCGGGTAATGATTTCAGGTGTCACAATCGATCGCTGCTCAACGGTACTTCTATAGTACAAGAATCCTATTAATTCCACAAGACTTAAATAGATTCACTTAAATTACCAGATAAGTTTTGGCTAAAATTGCGGCTTGGGTGCGATCGCGTACATTTAGTCGAGTTAAGATATTCGTCACATGATTTTTGACGGTGCCTTCAGAGATATATAGTTGTCCGGCAATTTCACGATTGTTAGAACCGCCAGCAATCAGTTTCAATATCTCCAATTCTCGTGGGGTTAGTTCTGCTAGTTCTGGTGGTAAAGTAATTTCACTTTTGTCAATTTGACCAGACATTATTTTATCAATCATTCCTGGTGCTAGATGAGTATATCCAAGCGCAACAGCTCGAATAGCCGCAGCAATTTCTTCAGAAGGAGTATCTTTGAGCAGATAACCTTTCGCACCATTTTTGATTGCTGCTGCTACATAAGTATCATCATCAAAAGTAGTCAGCACTAATATGTTTACGTTGGGGAATTTTTGGCAAATTTGCTTGGTTGCTGTTACTCCATCCATTACAGGCATCCGAATATCCATTAGCACTACATTGGGCTGAAGTTCTTTGACCCGATCGATCGCAATTAATCCATTTTCAGCTTCACCAATTACTTCTAGATCTGTTTCTAGCTCTAACAAAGCTTTCAACCCTTGTCGAATTAAGTTTTGGTCATCTACAAGTAGCAAGGAAATCATTTAGTGGTTTAGTGGTTTAGTCTTAACTTTAAATCCTAATTCAGTGGGATAATTATGACAATCTGACAACCACTGGGATTCAATAAATCTGCATCGATACTGGGCGTACTAATAATTTCAAATTTGCCATGTAACGATAGTACTCGTTCGCGCATCCCTTGTAAGCCAAACCCAGTCATATTATTATCTAGGATAAAGCCACAGCCATTATCAACGATTTGTAATTTTAGTTCAGTATTTAGATTCTGAATTTCGATGACTACTTCACTAGCTTGGGCATATTTGCTAATGTTTGTCAGTGCTTCTTGAACGATCCGATAGATGGTAGTTGCAATTACCTCCGGTAGGCTACCCGCTAACGGTTGTGGTAAGTTGGGAGGTATATCTAGATAACACTTTGGTCGAATATGGTTGGATAGTTGAAACTCATCTGCTAGCTTATTAATTGCGACAAATAGATCTAGTTTTTCGAGCGGATCTGAGCGCAGAGCTGATACAGATTGCCTCACATCATTTAAGGCAGTCGAGCCAAGTCGTTTAGCTTCTGTTAATACTTCACGAGACTTTTCTGGTTGAATTTGAGAGAGTTTGAGAGCCATCTCTAGGTGTAAATTAAGCGCAGTTAGAGAATGTCCGAGGGAATCATGAATTTCTCGTGCGATTCGATTTCGCTCTTGGAGACTGCCATTCTCCTCGGCTTTGAGAGCATAACTACGAATCCGTTGATTGGCGATCGCCAGTTCTTCTTTAGCCTTTTTTTCTGCTAGAATTCGATCGATCAACAATTGCAAACTAAATAATATCCCCCCAAACAATACGACGAATCCCCAGCGAAATCCATCCCGACGTTCCCGTCGATTTTGTCTAGAAGGTTGGGGCTGAACAGGTTGAATTTCAGTACGATTTTGGACTCTGCTGCCCAAGCGGGGCGGTAAACGACGATTTGGAAATAAGTTAATTGTCATCAGATACAACCCAAATATTCCCGCAGTCAGCCACAGCCGATATTGTCGATCGAAGATCAAATAACTCCGAATCACCACAATAATATAAAGTAAACTAGCTGGACGCATTCCCACACTAGCGGCGATTAAAATTAGGCTGATTTGTGCGATCGTATAAATAACTCGAATTGATAATTTCTGATCCAATGGCAAGCGCAATCCCATTGCCGCTAGTATGCCCACAATTCCAATATTCAGCCATTTAGGTTCGAGCAATTGGGCTTCATAAGGAGACACTTCTAATGTCATCACCACTGCAAACAAAATCCATTCAATATATAGTAATGATCTGAGGGGATGGCGCATGGATAATGTAAATTAATTGAGAAGTCAAATTTAGTCCTAACTCTGTGCTAGTCTGAGTTTGACATCAAATCTTTCTCTCCTTGACAAACCTCGGTTTTTCTTAACTTGTCACAAATCGGGGAACTCGACGATTAGCTGCACCTAGCTATCAACTCGATCGACATTTACTCCTAATTTGACGATCGAGCAGGACATATCTTACCACGCGGTTTACCGACAGCAGTGTGCGACAAAACAGCAGCTAAATTACTCGCAGAGCAACCCGATGACTGCATAATTACGCCATCTACTTGGTATGATCGAGGCGATGGCTGTTGTTAAACTATTCAAGATTTTAGGTCTGAGAACTATGATGAGATATTTATGAGATATGCAGTTGCTTTTCAACGAATTTTACTATTACTTTCACTAATAATACTTAGTTTTTCAATTTTATCAATGCCAGCTTTCGCACAATCCGTACCCATTGGTGCTGGATTCAAGCCCCAGGCATTACTCAAGAACTCACTAGAGTGGATTGATAGCCTGGGGTCGATCGGATCGATCGCATTTATTGGTATTTATATTATTGCGACAGTAGCATTCTTACCTGCCTTTATCTTGACATTGGGCGCAGGTGTCTTATTCGGTCTATGGTTAGGAAGCTTTTATGTTTTTATCGGCGCGACACTAGGCTCGATTGCGGCGTTTTTAGTCGGTCGTTATTTAGCCCGTGATTGGGTTGCGAGTAAAATTGCCGGAAATGATAAGTTTAGCTCGATCGATCGAGCTGTCAGCAAAGAAGGATTAAAAATTGTTTTACTTACTCGACTATCGCCAGCTTTTCCATTCAATTTATTAAACTATGCCTTTGGTGTAACCGGAGTTTCCACACAGGACTATATTATTGGTTCGATCGGGATGATTCCAGGTACGATCATGTTTGTCTATATCGGTTCCCTCGCTGGTAGTTTGGCACTAATTGGCACTGATGCCCAACCAACAGCTAATCCAACGCTTCAGTGGACGATTAAGATTATTGGATTTATCGCTACAGTTGCCGTAACTGTATATGTCACTCGGTTGGCGAAAAAAGCATTGGCGGAATCGGTGGATGTTTAGATATTTGATAGTTGATAAGTTTTAACTATCTCCCGTGTTCCCAATCCCCCAATCCCCCAGTCCCCCAGTCCCCCAGTCCTCAAGTCCTCAAGTCCCCCAATCCCTACAATGACAACAATCTCCCCACCAGATGCTTACAACCAAAAACTGATTGACTATGTACATCCCCCTAACTGGATTAATCCTGAGCCTGCTAGTATTTACGATTTGGTGGTGATTGGTGCGGGGACAGCGGGACTAGTCGTGGCAGCGGGTGCGGCGGGGTTGGGATTGGGTTTAAAAGTGGCTTTGATCGAGCGCAATTTAATGGGCGGAGACTGCCTAAATTTTGGCTGTGTGCCGTCGAAAACGATGATTCGATCGAGTCGAGTCATTGGTGAGATTTGGCAGGGTCAGGAGCTAGGCATTCGGGCAAGTCAGGTTGAGGTTGATTTTGGTGCCGTGATGGAGCGGCTGCGGCGGATTCGGGCAGATATTAGTCACAATGATTCAGCCATGCGATTTCGAGAGCTGGGTGTAGATGTTTTTTTGGGTGATGGCAAGTTTACGGGTGAAGATACGATTACGGTTGCAGATCGGATGCTCAAATTCAAGAAAGCGGTAATCGCTACAGGTGCTAGAGCCGCTACACCAAAAATTCCTGGCTTGGTTGAGGCTGAATATCTGACGAATGAAACGGTGTTTTCCCTGGTTGAACGTCCTCACCGATTAGCCATCATCGGTGGTGGTGCAGTTGGTTGTGAATTGGCACAGACATTTCAGCGATTGGGGTGTGAAGTTTTTCTACTGCACAACCACAGTCAAATCTTGAATAAGGAAGATCTTGATGCCGCTGCAATTTTGCAGCAGGTATTGATTAAAGAAGGCGTAAATTTGATCCTGGATTGCCAAGTGCAGGGAGTAGGCATCGATCGATCTGGTAAGACAATTACTTATACTAGTCTCGAACGCGCAAGCGCACCCCCTAAGGGTGGTCGAACTGAGACAATTACCGTTGATGAAATCCTCTTAGGTGCAGGACGGACACCAAATATTGAAAGTCTCAACTTAAGTCAGGTTGGTGTTGATTTCGACGAGACAGGGGTGAAAGTAAATGATTATCTTCAGACAACTAACCCGAAAATCTACGCTGCTGGAGATGTCTGTATGAAATGGAAATTTACCCATGCTGCCGATGCTGCGGCGCGAATTGTGATTAAAAATACGCTATTTTCACCATTTGGGCTGGGTAAAAGTAAATTGAGCGATCTCGTGATGCCGTGGGTGACGTATACAGATCCCGAAGTTGCCCATGTCGGATTATCTGAACATGAAGCTCAAGCAAAGAGACTACAGTTTGGTACTATTAAGATAGAAATGTCTGGTGTCGATCGAGCTATTACTGACGGTGAAACCGCTGGATTCCTGAAAATCATTCATCGTCAAGGCAGTGATGAGATTCTGGGAGCAACAATCGTGGCTAGTCACGCTGGAGAGATGATCTCCGAAATAACCACAGCAATGGTGAATAAAATTGGCTTGAGCAAACTCAGCAGCGTGATTCATCCCTATCCCACCCAGGCTGACTGTATCAAGAAAGCCGCCGATGCTTATCGTCGCACCTTACTTACATCCCGCACCAAAAAGCTGTTGGGATTACTGGCTAAGTTGTCCTGAGATTACCTTAGTCGATCGTCAATTTAAGCTGAGAATTGATAAATATTTATTACAACCGACACGGAACACCAGCATAATTCAGCAATGGTTAATTTTTTAGTATTATTAGGCACAGAATATCCGATTTTAAATCGGTATTTTGCATATTATCCCTCTATCTTCTACTACTTAATTCCCACGTCCTAATCCTACTCCCAACTCCTATCTCCCAACTTAACGTATGACTGAAACAACTAAAACACTTTGCCCTTACTGCGGTGTCGGCTGTGGATTAGAAGCTTCGCCACCCGCGATCCCAGGGAAGTCAATCAATCGGGATAGCAGTGGTACGCCAATTTGGAAAGTGATGGGCGATAAGTCTCATCCATCGAGCCAGGGCATGGTCTGTGTCAAGGGTGCGACAATTAGTGAGTCACTCTACAAAGATCGGTTGTCGTACCCGATGATACGGGATAGTCTCGCCGATCCGTTTCGGAGAGCGACGTGGGAAGAGGCTTATACTTTGATTGTCGATCGAATCAAGACTGTCCTGCATACTCATGGTGCCGAAGGGATCTGTATGTATGGTTCAGGGCAATTTCAGACGGAGGATTATTACACCGCTCAAAAGCTGCTCAAAGGCTGCTTGGGGACAAATAATTTTGATGCTAACTCTAGACTGTGCATGTCTTCGGCAGTATCTGGCTACATCCAGAGTTTCGGGGCAGATGGGCCACCCTGTTGCTATGATGACATCGAAAAAACTGACTTTGCCTTTCTGATTGGCACCAATACAGCCGAGTGTCACCCAATTATTTTCAATCGACTCAGAAAATATCACAAGCAAAACGATCGAGTCAAGATCGTGGTCGTCGATCCGCGCCGTACATCTACAGCAGAAGCCGCAGACATCCATCTGGCAATTAATTCAGGGACAGATATTGACTTGCTCAATGGGATTGCCTATCTACTGTTGCGGGCAGGTAAAGTAGACCAAGAATTTGTCGAATCCTGCACCAGCAACTTCCCCGCCTTCGCAGAGGTGATCCAGCATTATCCCCCCGACGTAGTTGCCGCCAAGTGTGGCATCTCCCAAGCCGATCTCGAACAAACAGCTAAATGGTGGGGCGCGTCCAAAAATGTCCTCTCATTCTGGTCGATGGGAGTCAACCAATCTAGTGAAGGTACTGCCAAAGTTCGCCACATTATCAACCTGCATCTGATGACCAGACAGATTGGTAGACCTGGCGCGGGGCCATTTTCCCTCACCGGACAGCCCAATGCGATGGGCGGACGGGAAGCTGGGGGACTTGCCCACATTCTCCCTGGCTATCGCCTCGTCAAAAACCCCGCCCACCGTGCCGAAATCGAACAGCTTTGGAACTTACCCCCAGGTAGAATTTCCCCTGAAACGGGCAAAACTGCCTGGGAAATGATCACTGGGATGGAAACGGGTTCGATCGGATTATTATGGGTAGTAGCCACCAATCCAGCGGTGAGTATGCCCGACATCCTGCGGACAAAAGCAGCCCTGCTCAAGTCTCCATTTACAATCCATCAGGATGCCTACTATCCCACCGAAACCGCTAAATACGCCCACGTTCTGCTGCCTGCTGCCCAATGGAGCGAAAAAACAGGCGTAATGACCAATTCCGAGCGGACAGTTACCCTCTGTCCCGCATTTAGAAGTCCCCCAGGTCAAGCCAAAGCTGACTGGGAAGTCTTTGCCGAAGTTGGGCGGAGACTGGGCTTCACCGAGGAATTTTGGTTCAAAAATAGTGCTGATGTCTACGCTGAATTTGCCAAACTCAGCGCGGGTCGCCCCTGTGACGTAACTGGACTCAGCCATCAATATCTCAAAGATAATGGCCCCACCCAGTGGCCTCACCCCACAGGTTGCCAAACCAAGTACGGCAAAAGACTCTACACCGACTTCCAATTTCATCACCCTGACAAACGCGCTAAATTCGCCGCATGCCACTCCAAAGGACTCGCAGAGCCAGCAGACCCAGATTATCCATTTGTATTGACTACAGGGCGTCTATACGGCCATTGGCACACAATGTCACGGACTGGACGCATCCCCAAATTACTCCAGATGCACCCAGATCCCTTCATTGAAATCCATCCTAAGGATGCGATTAAGCTAAACATTGAAAACGGCGAAATGGTCGAAATTCGATCGAGACGTGGTACAGGTAGATTCCCCGCCCTTGTTACACTCGCCATCAATCGCGGCACGGTATTTGTGCCGATGCACTGGGGCGAACTGTGGGCAAAAGATGCCGAAGCAAATCTGTTTACCCACGATGCAGCCTGTCCAGATTCACTCCAACCAGAACTCAAGGCTTGTGCTGTGCAGTTAATTGCAGTGAAATCGATCGTTTCTACCTCTTCAATTCCTTTTGGGGTGCCAATGAAGGTGTCGAGTCGATTAGGTGTTTATGGTTAAATCTGTAGGTTGGGTTAAATGAAATGCAACCCAACAATCCTCACCAGCGATGTTTGTGTGTGTTGGGTTTCCTCCGTCAACCCAACCTACAAAATCTGGATAAATCACGGTAAATTAAACTTACCCAACGTCAACCAGCCAGAGAGATCGGCATCCTGAGATTTATTGCCAAACCGGATCGGTTTTCCCTTTGGGAGACGATTTGGTGCCCGCATCACAAGCTGATAATCGCCAGCAGCTAACCCATTTAGATCCAGAATATCGTTCCACTTTCGAGCTGGATCTCCTGGTAGTTGGGTTTCCTTCGTCTGCTTGGTGCGCTAAACCGTCGGGGAACCCGACGTTGGCGTAGATCTGTAGTGGGATTACCCCCTGTAGGTTGGGTTGAGCCTCGAAACCCAACAATCCCAGCGTTAAAGGATCGATCGATTAAAAATATTGGGCATCTCTACATCATCCCAATCAATAATATTTCAAATAATTAACCTTGTTCGATCGATATTGGTGTTGTTGGGTTTCATTCTTCAACCCAACCTACGAGGAAAACACAGGTTGAATTTCAGCAATTATGCTCTTTCGATGAACTCTCGATCGATCTACGTTAGGTAGAGTTCCAGAATTGTAGGTATGAAATATCGCAGATCGAAGGTAGCTGGAGGCACTTACTTTTTCACAATCGTTACTCACAACCGCCGACCATTTCTATGCGAACCAGAAAACATCGAGCTGCTTCGTGATGCCTTTCGATATGTCAAGAATTCTCATCCTTTTATGATCGATGCGATCGCCATTTTGCCAGAACATATTCACTGTATCTGGACACTGCCACCTACAGATAATGATTTCTCCACAAGGTGGCGACTGCTCAAAAGCTACTTTACTCGGCATTGTCAAGCACAATATCATGGTGAAATATCAGAATCTAGATTTGATAAGCGAGAGCAAGCAATTTGGCAACGTCGCTTTTGGGAACATCAGATTCAAGATGATCGAGACTTTATCCAACATTTTGACTATGTTCACTACAACCCAGTCAAGCACAAATTAGTGCGATCGCCAAAGGATTGGCAATTTTCGAGTTTTCATCATCATGTTCAACAGGGTATTTATGCTTTAGATTGGGGTTCTTGAGTCTGTGGCTGTTGGGTTTCCTCCGTCAAACCAGCCTACAAAATCTGGATAAATCACGGTAAATTAAACTTACCCAGAGTTAACCAGCCAGATAGATCGGCATCTTGAGATTTATTAGCAAACCGGATCGGTTTTCCCTTGGGTAGCAGATTTGGTGCCCGCATCACGAGCTGATAATCACCAGCAACTAACCCATTTAGATCTAAAAGATCGTTCCACTTTCGAGCTGGATCTCCTGGTAATAGTCCTGTCAGTTTCCCTGTACCAGCAAAAGTTTTGGTCAGTTTGCCTCCAGAAATAACCCCAAACTCGATCGGCCAGTCATAGTAAAATGGTGCCACCCCACGATTAACTAATTCGACATTCACAGGCAGTTTACCCGCTGTCACCTTGTCGATTTGAACTGCCGGAACGTGGAATTCATAACCCATCCGGCGGACTTCAGACGATGCTCGATCGATCCGCCCACTATCCTGCTTTTCTCGAAACATTCCACTATCGAGCATCCAAGTGGCGTGTGTGGCCTCTACAGACTTACGGAAGCTCTGGATTTCAGGTTTACTTGGTTGGGCATCAAACACTTCGCCCCAGGCTTCAGGACGAATTTCGCCGCCAATGGGAGCAGTTTTCCATTTGGCTTCGGCGGCAGCACCAGCCTTCTTCAATGTCGGCATGTAGAACCAGCTCTGGTCTTTTTTACCTGTGTCCAATGTCGCCCATGCAAACGAGTCATCGTGATATCCAAATTTCAGTTGAGAGTTAGCCGCATTTTTAGGGTCATTTTCACCGACTGGATATCTCAAGAGTATGGGCGTAAACTTAAATGCGGCTGTATAGGCATCTAGTACTTCTTTTTGGACTTTCTTACTAGCAAAAAGTTCATTGCGGGGATCTGTATGCCACTCCCCCCAGCTACCAAGCAGTCCCGCTGTGAGAAAGCCAATACGCGGATCTCGATCGTATTTTTTACCAAATGCTTTGATAAAAGAGTTGAGAGATCGTCTCAGATTCTTGTCCTCATAGTTGGGAGTTTCCGCCTGGGATGGGGGCTGCTTTGAACTATTAGCATTTGGGTACCTGATGATTTTTAGCCCATCATCGATCAGGAATTGAGGAATCCCACTCTTTTCATCTGGGTACTCTAGATAAATCCGCAGCACTGCTTGATGTCCGCGACTGGAAATATCATTGAGCATTTCTTCTAGTGGTTGCCAGTCAAATCGATCGTAGCCTTTTACCAGTGTTGAATAGGCGATGTTGTTGTATTCCATTGAGTGGGGAAACATCGCTCTCTTATCACCCTGATAAGGCAATAGTCCTTTCAGCGGGTTGTCTACTGCGGCTGGAGCATATTCGAGGGTTTTACGAGCATTATTAGGTTGATTAGTAGCACTAGGTTTACTAGTCGGGCTAGGTTGAGTAGCAGAGTTGGGTTTACTATTTGGACTGGGTGAACTTGGCGGATTATTATTTTCACTTTCACTCTCGCTATCTGTGTCGCCGCAACTAACCATCCCTACTGCCAAAAATACAACCAACAAACTCTTCAGCCACAACCGCAACATTGACTATCCTCTCACTAAATTTTTACTGTCTATCGATCGATTTTACTACGCAATTCGCTCTGTATAAAATTTAGCAGATTATCTTGCCCTCAAATCACCACATTAGCAGCTACAATCTCAATCGAACATCCAGCAAATTTTTCGGCGATAATGGATATAGCCATTATCTGCGCTCAGTCCAATAATTTATCGATCACTTACCCATGCTCAGTCAATTATTCGATCTTGCCAATCTATTTGTCTTGCCATTCTGGTTATTGATGATTGTCTTACCAAAATGGGAGATCACTCGCAAAGTAATTACCTCACCATTGCCTTTTGCTAGCCTTGCAGGACTGTATATCTACCTGCTAATTGTTGCTGTCGATCCTGAATCAGCCCAAGCTCTTGCCAATCCTAAACTGGCTGACATTGCCCGCTTTTTTGCCAATGAAGGAGCTGCGGCTGTCGGTTGGGTGCATTTCTTGGTAATGGATTTATTTGTCGGGCGATACATTTATCTAGAAGGACAAACTAAAAGGATTGTCACTATTCATTCTTTGATTCTATGCCTATTCTTTGGCCCTATTGGTTTATTATCTCATCTGATTACTAGCATAATCGTTAATAGAACCAAACAATCTTTACCTACTTCAGAGCCTGGTTAAATGGATGTCTACTCAATTATTCAACAAACAAAACGGCAGCGAATTAGCGATGGGGAAATAGTCCCGATTCTGGATGGTTGCGATCGAACTACAAAGTTACTAATTATCATTTGTCCCCAGTTGGGGGATTTCGATAGTCTGGAGTATGCTTGGTGGCTGCACCGTGAACAACAGCAGCTCAAAGCTAATGGTTTGACAGTAATAATGGTGGGAATTGGCGACAGGTCCTCTGGTCAGAAGTTCTGTGAATTCACCAAATTTCCAGCAGAATGGCTATTTATAGATGAACGGGCAGAGCTACATACACAGCTAAACTTTTATCCAGGTTTAGCAGTTAAGTTACCTCGGCTTTCAGCAGCTCAAAATGCTTGGGTAAATCTGATTTTAATGTGTGCAGGGATTGGTAGTCCTGGCACTTTAGCAGAGGTATTTCGCGGCTATAAAGGCGATCGATCTGCACCGCAGTTAATCGCAGCCAAGGAGATTGTTAATGCCAAACCATTGCCACCAATTGCTGGATCATTCTTCGATGTAGCTGGTGGTAGTGGTTTTCAAAGACCATTTGAACTGGCAACATTGAGACTGCGAAATATGGTAGAAGTATTAGGCAATTGGAACACTTATGTACCCGATCCTACTTACTTGACTCAACGGGGTGGCACATTTTTATTCGATACCGATGGTGGAGTATTGTACGAACATCGCGATCGAGGTATCCTGGGTTTTGCCGCTAATATGAGTCAGCCACTCTCTTTCTTAGGCAAGCAGGGAATTGAGTTAGTGGGTTAAGATTATTAGATCGAGTTAAGGTTAATTCATGAATTACCCCTACCTCGATCTAAATTAAAATAAATGGATGAAGAAAGATTATAGAAGAGAGCCTAAGTGGAAAATGGCTGCGCGGAGCGCGATGAACCATACCGCTAGTGTCGAAAATAGATAGAGATAGAACCTCAGCATCACGAGATTGAACGTGCAATGAACCGCACTATGCAATCCCCGAAACACCACAAAAATCCAAGCCGCATTTACATACATTGAATCTACCTGATTAGTGACAAACAGATATAGAACTAGTGCATAGAAAATTATCGGTATCTCGAACAGGTTCTTGAGATTATCAGATGGATTAGATACGCTTGGTGGGGATATTCGATCCAGTGCGCCAGGGATAGCCATCTCCTTTGAATTAATCTTGCTACTCGTGATGAAATTTATTCGACGGATATACATGTATACCCAAACGATGAATGTTAGGAAAACTGTTGCAAAGAAAGGGTTGAAAATTGTATTTTGTGGCATCTCAAGTTAGTTCTGATAATATACTTGCAATATAAGCGGAATAATTCATTGCGACTAGTCCTCAATCGGATACTCTTTTGAAACTATGACCAGTTCATTACAGATCCTATTTACCAAGATCGATCGGGTGAAAGAAAAACGCGATTTACAGTTACATGACTTTAACTGATGCCTAGAAAGAATTAATCAGTTCGGGAGTTAAGTCCTTGACATTGTTGAGGACGATCGCCGCGCCCGATCGAGCTAAACTATTACGGTAGTCATCTACCAGCTCCGCTGCGGCGAGAATGTGTGGTGGTAGAACCCCAACTGCAATCAAGTTTCGTTCGGGTTGCACTGCTCTGGCTTTGATGATCGTCTGCATATCTGCAACTGTATCCCCGACATATATAATCGGAAACAAGTCAATGTTTCCGTGTTGCAAGGCTAACTGAGCAACTGCCAGGAATAAGCCAGTCGGATCTGGTTTGCCTGGTGCGTCTTCCATTGCCACTAAAATGGGTGCATTTAAGCCCAATCTTCGTTCGAGGATATAACTAGCAGATCCTCTGGTAGCACCACTAAAAAAGCCCCAGGGGATGTGTGCCGTAGTCAGAGCACAGAAATATTCTAGACTGGCGAGGATTGGCTCGTTACAGATATAACCATTCCAATTTACTGAATCTGTACCGCGATATTTAGTCTGAAAATAAGCAACAACTTGAGCATAATCTAGGTTCAGATCAGAGCGCATTTTTCCTTGCCGCTCGAAATAGCGATAAATTAATTCCTGAGAGGCTTCCCAGTCATTGTTCCAGATCCCTTCGCCCTTAAGCCTGTCAATCTCTACTGCTGTGGGGCGATAGGCTCCACCTGTAAATTCTGCCACTGTATCCGCTAGTGCGCGACGATAGGAGCTACCAACATCACGAATTACACCATCAATATCAAATACAACAATCGCGCTCATCTCAATCCTGCTACTAAATCCATTCAAAATTTACCATACTGGTGATACAATAATAGATTGTGTGCCAAACTTGTAAGCAAATATGACCGAAACCATCACTGAAACGTTACCAGTAACATTATCCAAATTTATCTTGAAGGTTCTCTGGCTGGACGAGAACGTTGCTTTAGCTGTAGACCAAGTAGTTGGTAAAGGATTGAGTCCGCTTACCGCTTACTTCTTTTGGCCACGCAATGATGCTTGGGAGCAGCTCAAGGCTGAACTCGAAGCTAAACACTGGATCGCTGAAGTCGATCGGGTGGGCATCCTCAACCAAGCTACTGAAGTAATTAACTATTGGCAAGAAGAAGGTAAAGGTCGTCCCTTGCCTGAAGCTCAACTCAAGTTTCCTGAAGTTATTTTTACTGGCAGCAATTAGTTAGATCTGTTGGGGATTGGGGTATGACGATAATTTGCCCCATCACCCGCTTCTGATGCGGAAGCTCTCGATTCCAAAACTAAGTAGATAGACACTAATACCACCTTCGGATCGTAACAGAATCGATCGATATCTATCCACAAATTTCACTGCAATGTCCAACTTTTAGCCGCACTATATCCATTTTCATCACTAATCTACATCAATTGATAATAATTATTAACTAAGGTACAAAAATATAAGACCTGAGCAAACATCTACTCTCAAACGTGTAGATGCTAGCTCAAGCCTTGGCTGTGCAAAATTGCAGTCTAAGATTGAACGGTAATTTTGCCTACCATTCCCGCACCTCGATGAGGTTCGCAGTAGTACTCATAGGTACCAGCAGCAAGATCCGCAGGTACTGTAATCGCGTTTTCCTCACCAGGTTTCATCGATAGCTGATTGTGCGAGAGCGAACTCACCAGTTTGACTAATTCAGGTGCAGTTTTAGCCTTGTCAAAGACAAAATTGTGTGGCCAGGATTTATTATTAATCCAGGTGACGGTATCACCAGCCTTAACCTTGACGTTATTCGGTTCAAATACAAGCATCCCTGCATCCGATCCCATCTTAACCGTAAAAGCTTCGGCGTTTGCAGGTAGGTTTGATAGTAGTCCGATCGCTAGTAGTGCGATCGCCAGTATTTGACCTACTCGACTGATCCCAGCCATAATTCGACGCATAATACTCATAGCTCAGAGTTAAATTAATCAAGTACTCATCAAGTATTGCAAATTCTACTCAGTTAGTCTATGGTTTTTGGCGCAAAGTTAAAAAGTTTTAGAGCTATGGCAATTTTGTCAAAAGACAACCTGTCAAACAACTAGCTATTTTCTTTACAGTCAAAAATTAGACTCTAGTGTGGATAGTGGATGGTGGATAGTGAATTACAAAAGTTTATGACTTGAGTGGGGATAGAGTAGCTACTCTTCGTAATATAATTCCAGTCGCAAAACCCAGCCTGTTTGTTGTTGAATATAGGCATGGGTACTCATCCCTTGCATTTTGGCAGTCTGAGCCACTTTTCGATAATTCCAACCCATTAATTCACACAGTTGCCGCTGACTTAATCCTGGAACTGGCTCAAGTCGTTCGCGGAGCGTGGGCTTTGCCCAATCGGTATTTGGTTCTGACATGGCAAGATAAAATTATTACTTACTAGTTACTGTATGATTTGACAACTTGTCCATTAGTCACAGCAAGTGCTTCGGCGCATCTGAACCAGACAGGGTCGAGCCACCCCCAGGTAAGACTTCAATTCTATCTACTATACTTGTCGAGAACTCAATTACCTGTGTTAATATCATTGCCCGTTCGACTTGAGATCGATCGAGTTGGAGGTTTAATTGATGGATAATCGATCGAGCCTGATAGCTACCAGTCAGGTTCTCAGCAATTAGTAGAGATTGATTCATCTATGTCCTTCTCAGTGAAAAATTAGATATCTAGCGTGGTGAGTGGATAGTGAATGGTGAATTGCAAGCGTCTATTTCTTGGGTGGGAAGGAAATAGATGAAAATAAATTTCATTAGTTGTGGAGCAGCCAATTATTTAGATTCGAGTGAAATGTAATCAAAACATCGATTTAGCCAATTCACCAATTGATGCCGATCTACTAGCTGCTGCCTAGCCACACTCCACACCTGAGCAGCCGCTGTCGGCGTGTCTACAGCCACTGTCAAGGGCTTACCCGTAGAGTATTTACACGGGATTTTTAGCTCCATCAGACGACGATATATGTGCCAGCGATCGCCATAGGTGACATCGATAATGAAGAAACGATCTGAATAATCCACTTGTTTACGCTAATTAGAGAGCTAGTTCTTGCTTGATTTTAGAATACCCCAAATGAGAACTAGATGCAACAAGCTTGTATTTATGTTTCGATCGATTGCGGTCATTCGATCGAAACTTGCTGAAAACAGTCATTCCTATTGATTCGATCGCGATCGCTTTTCTCAAGTATTAATAGTAATTATCAACAGTTAGTTTAATTAAAAAAATATGCTTAATAATGACGATCATATTCATTAGATAAAGGTTGTAGCTCTCTCCCTGACTTGAATAAATAGTGTTAGAATATTTCCTGTGAGCTGTTTTTCTATGATAAACAGCAATGACTTTGTTGTAAAAAGATCGATGTAATCTGAACTAAGAGATAGATCCTTAAAATAGAGAGTGAAAAATTTATGACAACTGCAAGAAGCTCAATGCGTGGATTTGGTGAAGTCGGAGCGAATGTCGTGGGACTGGATCTCACAGTGACTGAGGCAGTTTGTGAAGGCTTGAATATTGCGTTAGCAAGTTTTCAAGCTTTGTATCTGCAATATCAAAAACATCACTTTGTCGTAGAAGGCGCAGAATTTTACTCTCTGCACCAGTTCTTTGAAGACAGCTATGGGCAACTCAAAAGTCACGCCCATGATGTTGCCGAACGCTTGGATGGTTTGGGCGGAGTGCCTGCGGCTAGTTTTACTAAGCTAGCCGAACTTTGTTGTTTCACCTCCGAAGCTGATGGTGCATTTAACTGTCGGGCGATGTTAGAAAATGACTTGGTAGCTGAACAAGCGATTATTAGCCTTATTCGCAGCCAAGCAAGTCAAGCTGAGAGCTTGGGAGATCGGGCGACGCGGCATTTGTACGAGCAAATTCTCCTCAAAACCGAAGAGCGAGCTTATCACATCGCCCACTTCTTGGCTCCTGACACTTTGGTAAGGTCTCTAAATTAACAACTACTCCCTTCTCAGTGAAGAGTTAGACATTGCCGATCCTCATGAAAACCTTCCTCCTGAAGTGCCCTACCGCACGATGTACTTCGATCTAAAGCCTGTAATTGAACTGTTTAATCCACAACCTCCACAAAATGTTTTAGATCTGTAGGTTGGGTTTCATTCTTCAACCCAACTTACTAGATGACGATCGAATCATCCCGATCCTTGGGCAATAGAAGTAATTGACAATGTTAATTGACGCGAAGGCTGGTGATGTCCCGAATTGGTGGCGCACCAAACATTCTGGCGTATTCGCGATTGAACTGGGAGGGGCTTTCGTAGCCCACTAGATCGGCAGCCATGACAGCATTCACCGACTCCGTTAGCATCAGTTGCCGCGCTTCCAACAGCCGCAATTGCTTTTGGTATTGCAGCGGACTCATGGCAGTGACAGTTTTGAAATGGGCGTGGAACGATGACGGTGACATTTTTGCCCGTTCTGCGAGATCTTCAATCCGCAGCGATCTGGCAAAATCGGTTTTCAGGTATTGGAGCACCTGGGCAATCCGCTGCATATTGCTGCCAGAGGTGGCAATCTGGCGCACCGCTTCACCTTGTTCGCCGACCAGCAGGCGATAGTGGATTTCGCGAATCACCATAAAGTTCGAGCGCGCTAATGGCGGTGGGATGAATGCCATCAACGACGGTGTGGCGATCGATTAGGTCGGCCAGTTCGCGCAATTGGTTGGCAGTCGGGCTAGAGGGGGTGTCGATAGTTGACATAGTTACGCATCCTATGGTTGACTAACAGCCTATTGTAGCGCATTGGCAGTTGGCTCCTAACGCAGCTATTTAGAGGATTAGGCAATAACTGGCGAGGTTTGTGTATTGGAAAATCTGACTTTCGTAGTTACTATTACTGTGTCGGCAATTAATATTACAGGAATAAAGTAATGACTAGTAACCACCATAAAATCCCCCTAATTACCCGATCGAGCTGAGTCTTCGCTGGCCGATCAATTTAATCTGCAACACTACATTTAACGGAGCGCACATTATGAAAACTCGCAAACTGGGTAGTCAAGGGCTGATTGTTTCGGAACTCGGACTCGGCGGTATGGGTATGTCGGAGTTTTATAGCGGGCGCGATGATGCCGAATCCCTGGCTACGCTGCACCGGGCGATCGATCTCGGTGTCACCTTTCTCGATACCGCCGATATGTATGGCCCATTCACGAATGAAACCCTAATTGGCAAAGCGATCCAAGACCGCCGCGACAAAGTAGTCGTTGCCACCAAATTTGGCAATGTGCGGACGGCTGAGGGCGGCTGGCTGGGCATCAATGGCCAGCCTGACTATGTGCAGCAGTGCTGTGATGCTTCATTACAGCGATTAGGTATTGACACCATCGATCTGTACTATCAGCATCGCGTCGGATGGGGAATGACCTCTTTCCCATCTACACATCGACTAAATGGGCGGTCATCGGTTTTGCAAAAAGCGCGGCTCTGACTTATGGGAAATACAATATTTTATGCAATGCGATTTGTCCAGGATTAGCAAACACGAAGCTAGCTGATAATGAATATGCTCTGAAAAAAATGCTGCCCAACGATCCTAATCCTACTTGTGCTAAAATTTCTGAAATGCTCAAACCTGGTAATCCAATCCCAATCGGGCATCTCGAAGCTATTGACATTGCCAAAGCTGTGATGTTCTTCGCTGGCCCCGCTACTGCTAAGGTTACAGATGAAGTCTTTGATATTAGCTGTGGATCGCTTGCCAAAAGTATTGCTTGACAGTAATTAAGCTGGCAGTAGCGGGTGAACGGAAACGTCAGACCCGCTTCATTTCGATCGCATCATCCCGACTCTTTGGAAAATAATGAATCTCATTTGCCTGTCAGATTTAAGTAGTGCTGACATACATGCTATATGGTCTCTTGTCTCAAGCTCCACCAAAGGTATTGAAGGCACCGTCGCATGGTCGTTCGAGGGCAATGGAATTCGCACACGGACAACATTCATCCAAGTATTTCGCGATCTTGGCTTGGCTTTCACACAGCTTCCAAACTTCCTAAAAACAGGAGAAAGAGTTAGCGATCTTGCTGGGTACCTCGATCCTTTCTACGATTTATATACGATCCACGAGTCAAATCACGCTCGACTGTCCGAGTTTGCCAAAGCAACAAAACGTCCAGTTATTAACGCGATGTCAAGCGAAGGACATCCTTGCGAGTGCTTACTATATCGAGACTATGCTTCGCTCACTGGATCGAGTACGAGTATGCCTTTGGGGTTCACCTACGAACGTCTTCCAATCCTGGCATGAATTGGCAGGCATACTCGGCTTTTCTATATTCCACGCAGGTGAGGCAAAATACCACGAATCCAAGATGAATGTGTGTTTCGTTGATGCTCCTCCAAATTCCATCGACATCGTCATAACAGATGCTTGGCTATCTGAAACAGAAACTAAATCTTGGTCTTTAACTGAAAAACATCTTGCTGCAATGGGCTATCCGAAGCTCCTGCCAATTCCACCGTTCTCGATTGGGAGGGAGCTATCTTTCGATCCATTAACCTACTCAGGATTTGTGGGGTACGAGCAAAAAGAACTCCTACTACCTGTCCAAAAAGCGATCGTGCGCTTTGTCACCCAAGGCTAACCCTTACAGATGTTAGACCAACAATACAGCCATAGATCGCGACACCAAGCTAAGATGAGATAGTGAAGTCGTAGTGAGGTCAAGACTTATGGCAGTCCGACAACCCCGATATAGTAAGGAAGAATTTGCCCAAAGAGGCGATGAAATCTATGAATCTCAAATTCGATTACCTACGGTAGGCTATTGCTGGGGCAAACGCTCCGCTACCGCCAACGCAAGTTGAAGAAGGTAATCATGGCAAGATTGTCGCGATCGATATTGAAACTGGAGCCTTTGAAGTAGCAGATGATATATTACCCGCTACTAATCGACTATTCGATCGGCTTCCAGATGCCCAACCTTGGATCGTCCGCATTGGTCATCGAGCAGTCGATTACCTCCGGTAGGCTTCGCCAACGATTCGGTGCCCGTAGCCTCAAAAGAATAGTATGATTCACGGCATAGTAAGTAGAAACCGTGAGGCAACAATTTCGCTTGTTAATGGGGAATGGGGGATAAAAAGAGCGACTGAGTTTCAACTGTATTTACGATCGTTTCGGCAACCCGAATCGCGGAAGTAATCGCGCCTTCATGTAAACCATCTCCAAGATAGGCTCCAACGTGGTAAGTATTTAATTCCCCATTAGTTTTGATGATTTCTTGTCGATGTTGGAAAGCTTCTACGGTATAGAATGGAGTGTGATGTTGTTGAATATGCAAAATTCGATTCTCCAGGGAAGAGGCTATTGCTGGGGCAAACGCTCCGCTACCGCCAACGGGTGCAATTAAACTTTCGAGATTAAATGATAGGCTATATTGAGTTGGGGATGTGATGCCACAGAGTTGATTGAGACGGGCATTATAGCCCCAATTAGCATTTTGTCGATCTATCTCGAAGAAATCAAATTCTGAGCCTTCTTTGATGTGGTAGGGTTCGTACATTTCCATATCAGTGTGAAGTAGTGTTTGGACATGATTTCCTTGCCAAGCGGCAAATCTATCGATCTCTTCTGGGCGGGGATCTGCAAGCAATTTGAGTACCACATCTGGTGGGGTGGCAAATACAACCTTGTCGAATTCCAGTATTTTAGCTCCAGCTAATTCAATGGTTATACCGGAGATCGATCGACAAATTGCGGTTACTTCAATACCTAGTAAGATCTCGCCCTGAAAACGATCGAGAATTTTCTGAATATAGGAATATACACCACCTTTAATTCTCACCCAATCTACAAATACATCATCGCGGAGGGTAGGAATCACCAGCTCGGCGGGACAATCATCAATCGCTGCAAACTGGATCGAATAACTGTACATCGCAAATAACTTCAGCCAGATATTGCGGAGATACGGCTGTTTGAATCGATCT
The DNA here is from genome assembly GCA_031387665.1 of Chamaesiphon sp. OTE_75_metabat_95. Classification (GTDB taxonomy): domain Bacteria; phylum Cyanobacteriota; class Cyanobacteriia; order Cyanobacteriales; family Chamaesiphonaceae; genus Chamaesiphon. The sequence goes on from JANNDL010000044.1 coordinate 31,548, forward strand.
GCTAAAGATTGGTTTTTAAAATCGATCGCTTTCCAAAATTTTGCGGCGATTAGTAAGCTGGCAGAGCGGAGATAAAATAAATTCATGCGTAAATATTCAAGGAATCGATCGATCCCAGTAAAATTTCGGTCGATCGCTACTTTCGATAGATAATGGGTGCCATTCTTGAGAAATAGTGCCGATCCGATATTGACTGGCTCTAGTTCTACACCTAGTTCTGCCATCAAATTCATGAAATTATGAAATGATGTTGGAAATTCTAATACGCCATTTTCTAGGATTAAATTACAATCCGAGTGATTGGGCTGGACATTTTGATTGAGAGTCCGAATATGCCCGCCTAGTGCTGATTCCCGCTCGAATACGGTTACTTGATGTCCTTGCTTATCGAGCAAATAAGCTGTAACCATGCCGCTGGCACCACCGCCAATTATTGCAATTTTCATGGGTTAATTCCTGTTGGATATTGTTGTTAATAGGTGTGTCGGTAGGCGATAAGAATTTTTACTATGTTAAGTTTGCTAGTGTGGGCAGAACCCGGATTTGGGGGGGGCTGCCCCCCAACCCCTCCATTGAGGGCTACCGTGTATACACATCTCTAGAAATATGCAAAGTTGGCGTGAATCCCCCTGTCTTGACTCGCTAAACCGTCGGGGAACCCGACGTTGGCGTAACCTCTGCGTAAGCAGAAACGCGAGTCGCTGCGTATGGATGGCTGGTGTGCTAGCTGGGAGCGGCATTCACTTTAAAATAGAATTTAGTTGGGGGTTATTCGATCGGAATTGGATCTGTCTACAAGACAGATTTCAATCTGATTTAGATGTTCTTGAATCTCCCGCTCTCCCGCTCGCCCTCTCTCCTAGTTCAAGATCGGATCTCCTGATAATCGTTGATATAACAGCGCGCCAGTCCAGAAGGTTGGTGCGAAACCAGGATAGCCAGATGAGGCGTTGCAGAAGTAGAAGTTTTTGAGGGATGTTTCGTGATTTAGTCGATCGAGTCCCATATTTTGGGGCGTTAAACTAGAGCCGTAGGAGTTACCTTCTGGACAGTAGCAAAAGTGTTCATTGGTGGTTGGGCTACCAGTAATTTTGAAGACTAAATAACTGCGGAAATTAGGGATATAATCGCGTTCAATTACATCAAGGATGGATTCTAAGATTTCTGTTTTTTTGTGTCGATAGGCTTTGGGAGCGTGTTGTTTTAGTTGGTTGAAATACTCATAGTTAGCTACTGTCAAAAATTCGATGATTTGGCAGTCGGGAGGACAGTCACCACCATAGTTAGTTAATAAGGTGGGGGTGGTAATCGCAAAACTGGGATTGCTATAGTCATGCTCGTTGTACATTCGATCGAATGCCACATTTAGATCTAGATCGCCACTGTGAAATGTATTCGATTTGCCAAAGCCATAGTCTCGTAAATCAATTCCCTGGACGACACAGTAAGCCATAAAATTAGACGGTGAATAGTCGTAATTTAACTTGCGTTGGAGCGATCGCGAGAATTTTTCGATGCCAATTTTGGCAGCAGCTCGTTTTGGATCGATATTACAAATGACTGTATCGGCAAGATATTCGTGAGTTTCATGAGTGAGTAGATCGATTGCCTTTGCTCCCGTCACAGTCTTATCTACGATCGAGAAGTCTGTCACTTTGTGGTTAAGTAATACCTCGCCGCCAGCTTGAACGATCACATCAACTAGGGCATTAATCACCTTATCGAAATGTTGGGTGGGATAAAAAGCACCCTCTTGATAGCCTGTGAATAAAATTACCCAAGCGTAGAAAGATAATCGCTCTGGTGGTAGTAGGAAATCTGGCCATTGTAAGGCAAGTAAAGTTTGAGCGGCTTGAGGTAGTTTGAATTTGTCAAACGCATCTTGAAGCGTACTGTTGAGGTATTGCAGCGCACGATAGACTTCGCCAAGATGTCGGAATAATTCTAATGGTTGAATCGGCGGTGATAGATATCGTAATCCAGCACGAACTGCATGAATTTCGTTGACAAACTGTTGACAATTTTCAGCAGCTTCGGGAAATAAAGCAACTAATCGCCGCGTCAATTCAGCATTATCGCTGGGAATATCGAGCTTATAATCTGGCATTCGCATTCGATCGAACCCATCTGAATCGAACCGATTGAAAGTAATAGTTCGATCTAGATCGAGTTTTTTTAACACTCGATTTACTGTATGTCCCTCACCACAATCCCACACATAATGCAACTGAGCATTAAAAGTATATTTTTTCGACATTGTAAAGCTATGCCCGAATCCCCCAGGATGTTCGTGAGCTTCTAGCACTCGTACTGTCTTACCAGCCTCAGCCATCAGTGCGCCAAAGACTAATGCTGATAAACCACTGCCTACGATTAAATAGTCTGTTTTCATTGTAGTTCTCAATTCGGTTAAGTATGACTTTGTTTCCATTGAGACATCAGCCGTAAAGCCCAGAGACTCAATCCGGCGGCGACAATTGCTGCCAACCATGAACCCCAAATTGGGAAAGTAACAGCCCCAAATTGAACTGGCAAATTAGTCGTTAGTCGAAATACATGCAAGAGTGCAATTAGAGCAAAAATAGTTGCTGAAATTAGCAGAAACTTTTGTTCGCGCATGGCTAAATGCTCCTGAATTTATATAAGTTAAACCGATGTTTTTTCTGCTTCAGGCATCACAGGCGGTAAATCGGCAGTAGCTAATGGGACTTTTACCAGATGGGGCAGAGCAGGAACAGTTTTAGTCATGGTTAAAGTGAGTAACCCCGATACCATTTCTGCTTTTACCTGTTCTCGCTTAATTGCGGCAGGTAAAGGAATTACCCGTTTAAATTGACCGTAATGAAATTCAGAGCGGAACATGCCTTTTTCAGTGGTTTTTGTTTCTTCTTGATGTTCTCCAGATAGAAAAACAGCATTTTCGCTCACCTGAATATCTAACTCTTCTGGTTTAATTCCTGGTAATTGTGCCTTTAGTAGCAGCTCTGTCTCGTTTTCCTGCAACTCGATCGCTGGAGTCCAAGGAGTTTCCTCAGCTTTAGCAAATACGCCTAAATGTGGTTGCTCATGGGCAAGATCGTCGAATAATTTATCCATTTGCTGGCGTAAATTATTAAATTCTTTAATTAATGACATACCTATTCCTCTGTTTGTCAATGCGAGGTTTACTGTCGTGGATATTATTTATCCGCTGTCCATATCTACAAAGTAGATCGATAAGTTGAGGAACTTGTGAAGAAATTGGTGTATTACAATGCTAGAGCTTGCGGATCTGTGTCACGATCGATAGTAGTATTTGGGAAATGAGCCGATGAGAATTCTGGTAGTTGAAGACGATCCAGGGATTGGGTTCCTGCTGGAGACTATTTTGGCAACCCACAAATACGCGGTAGATGTGGCAACAGATGGGCAAGCAGGTTTAGATCTGAGCGGTGCTTATGAATATGATGCGATCTTGCTGGATGTCACCTTGCCCAAAAAAGATGGCATAAGCGTCTGTCGAGAGATTCGTGCCAAAGGCAATACCGTCCCGATCTTACTGCTCACCTCCCTCGATTCTGCGGCCGATCGCATCAGAGGTTTGGATGCTGGGGCTGATGATTATTTGGGCAAACCATTCGATCGAGATGAACTGCTGGCTAGACTACGGGCAATATTGCGCCGCAGTCATGCGCCAACAGCACCAATTCTGACTTGGGGCGATTTAAAGCTCGATCCCGTTAGTACTGATGTCACTTTTAGCGATCGATTAGTCCCCGTTACGCCCAAGGAATATGCCTTGTTAGAGCTATTTCTCCGCAACAGCAAGCGCGTATTTAGCTGTAATGCTATTCTCGACCATCTATGGTCTTTCGATACGCCTGGGGAAGAGGTGATTCGCACTCATATTAAAGGTTTGCGCCACAAACTCAAAGCTGCTGGGGCAGCAGTCGATTTTATCGAAACGGTATACGGGATTGGTTATCGACTCAAACCCGTTGAGTCATCTGGAGCAACACTACTAACTGATACGTGGGAGAAATTCAAGGGACAAGTTCACGAGCAAGTCGCGATCTTGGAGCAACTAGCGGTGAGATTTTTTAACCAAGATCTTCAGTCTGATTGGCAAACGATCGGCAAAAATATCGCTCATTCACTTACTGGCTCATTAGGGACATTTGGCTTTTCCCTGAGTTCGGAATTAGCGCGTCAAATTGAAAAATTGCTCGATGGTAATCGAGATTTAACTACAGCCCAAGGGCAGTTATTACTTTCACTCGTCACAGCTTTGCGAGAAGAACTTAATCGACCGATTGTCACTACGGATCTACACAGTTTTGCACCCGATCTTACGACAGATATTCTCTTAGTTTCGGCAGATCGAGATCTCAATCGCGAAATCCAATCGATGGCGACTGGTTGCGGTTGGAATGTCCAAATTGTACCGACGATCGCGGCTGCAAGATCCCAACTCCAGCGAGATCGTACCCGCAGTATTTTACTAACTGAAGCTGAGGTCGAACAGACAGCAGCAGTTTTAGGGTTATTAGTTGAAATCAATAAACAAGTGCCATTAGTCCCTGTCATTGCCCTTACCAATCCCGATCGGTTAGATCCAATCGTACAGCATTTGGGAAATTGGACTAGTGTTTGTCCTACTAAAATCACCGATCTAATGGCAGTGATCGATCGGGCGATCGCTGAAGCAGAATCAACTCAAACTCATGCATTAGTAGTCGATGACGATCTCAAAATTTTGGCAATTTTACGCGCATTACTATTACCTTGGGGCTTTAAGATTACTACTCTAGCTGATTCTCAAAAATTCTGGGAGATCTTGCCAATCTGCAAACCAGATCTGTTAATTTTGGATGTTGAAATGCCGATCGTTAGTGGCTTGGATTTGTGTAAGTCGATCCGCGATCGAGCCGAGTATGCTAATTTACCAATTATCTTTCTGACCGCCCACACCGAACCAACATTAATTCAACAAGTTTTTGCGATCGGGGCTGATGATTTTGTCACTAAACCAGTCATCGGGCCAGAAATTATCGCGCGGATTACTAATTTAATGGAGCGTCAGCAGGTGCAACGATTAAAAGCCGCCCAGTGGCAACGAATCGATGCCGAGCGCGGGAAGTTGGAAACTAAAGCGAAAATTCAAGCAGCATTAATGGCGATTAATGCTGCTGTTTCGGCAGATAATATGCTCCAAGCTCGTCAGAGTCGCCCGATTTTAGAGCAGGTTGATATACTCTGTCAATTGCTGCTCGATCCTGACTGAATCTTCGTGATGCTCCAAAGAGCGATCGAGCCAAGAATTTATGTGAGAGTGAATTATTTTAACTCATGCTTAGAGTTTCAAAACCATAAGGTGCAATTCAAGAGTTAGAATTGCGTCCGAGTACTAAAGCTGCATCGGTATTGGTACCAATGAAACCAGGAAATTATCAATTCCGATGTACGATTCCTGGGCATACCGAAGCTGGCATGACTGGGACAATTGCCGTAGCTCCAGAGCTTCGCTGATGATAAACGACTACTCGCATAAGAAAGAGAGGTCAATCTAAAGTTGATTTAGCGATCGAGACCGCGACGTTCGGCTGCTGCACGGGATCTAAAAGGTTGCCCGAAAATGCCATCCCGATCTCAATCCTGGCGATAAAACCGCAGAGGCAAAGTTCAAAGACCTGAATGAAGCAAATGAAGTCCTTTCCGATCCAGACAAGCGGGAGAAGTACGATCGGTTCGGTCAGCACTGGGATCGCTCTGGCTATGGGGAATCACAGCCGCCTAGAGGAGCTAATGCTTCAACTGATGATTTCGATCGATATGACAACTTTGATGCGTTTCTCAACGATCTATTGGGTCGATCTGTGACACCAAATTCGTTTTGAACTAATCCAAAACTAGCTCCTTAAATCGACGATTTGGCGATCGAGCTTTGAGCATTATAGATCGCTGTATTTAGCAATTCACCACGATCGTCCCGCCACCAATTAGTTGTGATGCCCCAATCTGATAATAATTTCATAGGTTATTTATCATCATCTCAGCCGATTACCGACCGTAGGCTATTGCTATGGCAAACGCACTGCTACCGCCAACGATCGCGATGTCCAGGCTGAAATAGAAAGTTAAATTGCAGCTAACTAGAGCAGGCTACTACAAGGTGGGTCAAAAGCCACCTGTAGCAGTACCGCCACCATCTCAAGATTGGGTCAAAATAAACTCTAAGGAATGAGGATTTAATAATATACAAATCTGCGATTGTGATTTTTCTTGGGTAGGGGTAATGTCTTGTCGGTTTTTTATTCTGCGTCGTTTCTATTCGGGGGTTCCCCCCGAATAGAGAAACGACAAGACGGGGTTCCCCCAGAATAAAACCGCCGCTTCATGAATTACCCCTACCCAAGGAGAATCGCAAGTTATTAAATCCTCATTCCTAACCAAGTCGAAATCAAACGATGAGTGACTTTCGATCTCAATCTAATCTCATTACGCTCTCATCATCCGGCTGCTGACACCATCAGTCGTTCGTCCGCTCATTTCACTCGAATACACCCGATAGATTGCCACCACTTCGGCTCGTCCCCAGGAATCGATCCAAGTGCGATTGAGCGCAGGGGAAAGTGTGGGATTGGTTTCTTTGATTAGTTTTTGGACTCGATTGATATCTGCTTTATCAGTCAGACGTTTTGCTTGCCCAGCCACAATTACGCTGCGCCAGTGCAAGGGATCATTAATGATTTCTTCGACTTGGAGACAGATTTCTGGACTGGCATCGATGTCGTGAGTTTTCATCCCCTCGGTGGTGAACATATAAATTTCTTCACCTTCGAGGTAGTAATGCATTGGCATCACATAGGGTTTGCCTTCATGGATAAAACCAAGATGTCCGTAGCCAATTTTGCGTAATAGCTCGTAGATTTCTTTGGAACTCATTTCGTCGATATCTAACATAATTATGCTTTAATGATTCGATTTAGTCGTGTTCAATTGTTAGTAAATCGGGTTGACAATGCCTGTCGATTTTGATTTTGATGCCTTGGGCAAATTCAGCTTCGAGATCTTCGACAAAGCCGATGCTGGCAACTTCAGCTTCCTGAGCACCTGCAAATGGGCCAAAATAGTAGGTGCATTTGGGCTGTTCGGTAAAAATCTCGATCCACCAAGCTTTACAGTAAACATTTAAAGCGTGAGTCCAAAGATTTAAGACCTTTGTTGATATTTGGTGGCTTAGAGTTGGATAAGCGTTGGCGTTAGCCTCTCCTTGGAGAATCGATGATGCTAGGGGAGGGCTATTGTTCGGGTGAATAGTTTGGATAGATATAAAAGGTTCATTAATTAATGTCATAGCGTTCTTTCCTTTAGCGTGAGTTTGTGTGTAAATGCTGTGAATTTAAGCCATTGCCGATCGCCACAAATCGCCCATCAGTAATAGGATTAATCGAAATCTCTCCACTCTCTAGCCAAATAGCTAATAACGGTGGGATGACTACTCGATCGAGATAATCATGCAATTTCTGACCGTCGAGAATTTCCCGTTCTAGTAATACTGCTGCCACCTCTTTTAGTAATGACTGATTGTGCGCTAGAATTGCACCAGCAATGTGATGGGCATTATCAATTAGGTGTTTGACTTCTCGATCGATCTCGGACTCGACTTCTGGACTAAGCGGACGACGAGGATTGCCCCAACCGCCGAGAAATTGACTGGCAGACCGATCGAATGCCATCGGCCCAAGCTGTCTGCTCATCCCATAAATCGTCACATACCGATCGGCTAAATCGGTGGCTTTTTGGATATCGTCACTAGCTCCAGTCGAGACTTTACCCATAATCAATTCTTCTGCCGATCGCCCGCCCAACAGCATGGCGATCTGACCACGCAATTCATCTTCCAACATCAAAAAGCGA
>JANNDL010000235.1:0-6890 GCA_031387665.1 Chamaesiphon sp. OTE_75_metabat_95
GATGGTACTCAGAGATGTGGGTTAGGATCGATCGAACTCGATCGTTCTGGTAACATGTAGTGACGACAGCAATCAGACCAAGCTTAAACCCCTATTTCTACCAACATCTATGCTGAGATTATCTACGATAGCTACGATCTCGATCGTGTCTTTATTCCCGCTTGCTAGTATCAGCGAAGCAAGATCGATTTCTCCCAAAAAAAGTGCCCTTAATACCAGCGGGCAAACATCGACTCGTCAGGCAAAATCAGCCTCACTTGCTAGACAGTCTAGAGCCATCAGCCGAAGTATTTCAGCATCAGATCTTCAAAGTATTCAGCAGGTGCTATCGGCTCGTTACGCTAGCAAGAATCAAGTATTAGAAAATACTTCCAGCACATCTCGACGATTTTACGAGGTCAAAAGTTTAAAACTGATATCTTTTTCAGATACAAAAGCCCAAGTTGAAGTCGAAGAAAATATCAGAGGCTATGACTTCCGCAATCCTGGCTATGTCAGTCGCCAGAAATCAGCTATTTTTGAAAGTCCAGATAACGGATACACCAAAAATGTTTTCAACATCAGTCTTGAAAAATCAGCAGGAAAATGGAAAATAAATCCCCGCTCGAAATAATTGGATAAAACAAAAAGTTCGATCGGATTCGATCGAACTCTTTCGAGATCATAACTTCAAAAACTAGCGAATAGGTGCAGACGGTGTATCAGGTGCAGCCGCTGGTGCTTCTGGGGCAGAAGATCTGTCGCCGATTTTGCGAGGTACTTCAACGCCGACTTCTTCAAGTACAACTGTTGGTGACAGGCTATTTTGACCTTCAACTCGTTTCACCAAAACTCGACCATCGACAACCCGTTCACCAACTTCGATGTAACGGCTAAAAGATTCAGTTGGTAGTTTGACAATAACCTGAGTTCTACCTGCAACTTCAATCACTCCAGATATTTCTACTGCCATTGCTTGCAATGGTTTTTCGACGATTCTTTCTGGTTTAGCTGCGATTTGAGTTTTGATTGGTAAATCAGTTACTCTAGTTTTATTCAGTGCTGGTCTAGCCGCAATAGTTTTTTTATTACTGACAGTTTTAGCAGTTGGCTTCGCTGTATTGATCACAGGTTCTTTGAGTGCCACCGTAATCTTGGGCAGAGTTCTATTAACGCCAGATCTAGGAATTGCCGAAATTGCTACTGGCTGATTTTTGCCATTACTAGCAATCTTTTGATTGCCAGAAACTTTAGTAGCTTTAGTTGAACCTGTGGCAATTTTGATTGTTGGAAGTACTGATGGTCTAGCGGCAGGAGTATTGGCAGCAACTTTTGCTGATGGCTGTTGAGGTTTCGCCGCTTGAACCAGCGGATCGATTGGCTCAATTACTTCAATTGGCTGCAACGCCAGCATCCCAAACGGATCGGGGCGACCTTTGGCGACAGTTTTTGCCCAGCTTTCACCATCAGTAGGTGGGATCAATCCTGCGGCAACGTCAACTGAGACAGGTTTGATGGCAACTGGAGTCTTGCCTGGAACTGTGGGCTTGGCTGCGGTAGCGGCTGGAGTTGTTTTTGCAGTTGGATTAGCAGCAGCAGGTGTTGGAGTAGCTGGCGCGGTGGCAGCAGGGGCAACAGCGGCAGGACTAGCAGCAGGAGTAGGGGGCTTACTATCGCCACCACAGCTAGTGGTGAGGATAGATAAACTGCTGATTGCACCCAGATAAAACCAATATTTATTCATTATTTCCTATACCTCGTTTCCCTGAATATCTATAGACATATAAATTTGATAACAGTCGGAATGATTAGACGTTTACTCGTAGTTATTGATTGAGACAATAATCCGTCTACTTTTATAATTCCCAGATTCGGTGCGATAATACCAATCGAGAATTATCAATTAAATAATCCATCTAAATTAGTTACTTTTTAGATCTAAGCGTCATTATTTACCAGCATCAGTTTGAGCACGCTCAAGCCTTTTTTGACATGGCGGGACACTGTAATCACACTGATATCCATCTTTTCGGCAACTTGCTTCTGAGTCAAATCGTGCAGGAAAACAAATTCCAGGATTTGGCGGGTGTGCTGTTCGAGGGCGATGAGGCTCTGCTGAACTCGCAGGCGATCTTCTTGATAGAGCTGAAAACTCTGGTAGTGTCGATCGGGTAATAAGTCTGCTAAATTATTAGCATCTTCATCAGTACCCATTGGTGCATCCAGGCTCATCGGTTGGCGGTTCTGATACGCCATCTTGATTTCCTGCCATTCCATCACTGAAAGCTCCAGAGCGGTGGCGATTTCTGCTTCTGTAGGCTGGCGTTGATTTTTAGCTTGAAATTCTTTAGTAATAGTACCTGCCTGTTGCACGAGCGCGAACCAGCGACGGGGCATTTTTAGTACCGAACTTTTGTCCCGCAGATAGTGTTGAATCTCTCCCCTAATGTAGGGGACAGCAAAGGTACTCAGAGCGTATCCTTTTTCAATTTCAAATTTATCGATCGCATTTAGTAGTCCAATACTACCAACTTGGAGCAGATCGTCATAGGTTTCTTGGCATTGACTTGTCCAATAGTGTGCTTCCTTCCGCACTAATCCCAAGTTTAATTCTACAAGCTGGTTTCGCAGTCTTGCTTTGCCAGTCTGTTGGTATTCTCGCAGTAATTGTAAACTATGGTGCTTCAGGTCGCATTCTAGAACGGTAGTCATTTCACTTTTCTAATTAAGAGTTGATATTAGATTGGAGCAAATGTAGCACAGCTTGATTTTAAATAATCGACACAATTATTTATTAATCGGTGTCTCATCGAGTTTAATCTCAGATCCCCCCAAACTCCATCAGTGGGATTACTGGTCATCAGTAGTTAATAAAAGTTTATTCCCTGGATCTCAGTGATTATACTGAGTTTTAATGTGTCTTTTTGCTCAATTTTGACTTGCTTCTATTCTCAATCACTTTTTAGAAAATGGTTGTGATAACACGACTAGTTTTAAAGTGATAAATGTCGCGTTTGTACTGAAAACCGTCACAGCAGTTCTAGGACATTTGCTGCGGCTAGATCTCCTAGACTGATCTATTTGATGTATCGGATCGATTTTAACCCCACACAAAATAGGGTACCCACTAATGGGTACCCAAAGCTCTATGCTTTTAGCAGGATTGAGATATTGGAAGAAGACTCATATCTTGCACCAGTATCGAAATATTAGTACTAAGCTTAGATCTAGGGCGGGCATGAAGCACCGCCCCTACCGGTTAATTGTGTTGGGGCGGTGCTGTCTTGACGTTTTCTTATTCCGGGGAAACCCCTTAATAAAAACGCCGCTGTCTTGTCGTTTTCTTATTCAGGGGAAACCCCTGAATAAAAACGCCGCTTCATTCCCGCCCAGAGGTTATCGCAGCAATAGTATTTAGGAACTGGTGCAAGCTGTAAGTTTACTCTTCTGTTTCGGCATCATCACCATCATCATCTTCGTTTTCCTCTGCCTGCTTCAGGGTATTTGCCGATACTGGCGTGCCAGCATTGAGCTTCTCCAATACCTGTTTTCTGACCTTTTCGACAAACTCTGGCTTCTCTTCTAGATACTTGACGGTGTTGTCACGTCCTTGAGCAATATTGTCGCCTTCATAGCTATACCAAGCACCACGGCGAGTGATAATTCCCGTCTCATCAGCTAGATCTACCAAACAACCGACAGTAGAGATTCCTTTACCAAAGATAATGTCAAATTCGGCAATGCGGAACGGTGGCGCGACTTTGTTTTTAGCAACTTTTACTTTGACACGATTACCATATTCACCGTCATTGGCACGCTTGAGAGTTTGAATCCGGCGAATGTCTAATCGGACAGATGCGTAAAATTTGAGCGCGGTACCACCAGTTGTTGTTTCGGGGCTACCGTAAACAACACCGATTTTTTGACGGAGTTGGTTGATGAAGATTACTGTGCAGCCAGATTTGGCAATGCTGCCAGTAATTTTTCGTAAGGCTTGGCTCATCAATCTCGCTTGCAAGCCCATGTGGGAGTCACCCATATCACCCTCGATTTCGGCGCGAGGTACCAGTGCCGCTACAGAGTCAATCACGACAATATCTACAGCCGCCGAGCGGACTAATTGATCGACGATTTCTAGAGCTGCTTCACCGGAGTCGGGCTGGGAAACGAGCAGGTTATTGATATCTACGCCTAGAGCCGCAGAATAAGTCGGATCTAGAGCATGTTCGGCATCAACGAAAGCTGCTACTCCACCTGCTCTTTGGATTTCGGAGATCGCATGGAGCGCGAGGGTGGTTTTACCCGAACTTTCTGGGCCATAAATCTCGATCACTCTGCCCTTGGGTAAACCGCCGCCCAGAGCAATATCTAGCGTCATTGCACCACTCGAAATAGTTTCTACCCGCATCCGAGCAGCATCACCAAGACGCATGATTGCCCCTTTACCAAAAGATTTCTCGATTTGGCTGAGAACTAAGTTGAGGGCTTTCTGTCTGTCTGGGCTATTTGTGATTTGGGTTGCCATTGAATTAGGTGTTAGGGGTTAGGAATTAGAGGTTAGGGCGTTTAACCCCAACGCAACAACTTGCCGCATCTAGGAGGTGTTTGTCCGAATTTGGAATTACCGTGAAATTATTTTAGCTTGAGTTTCACCAGCAAAAGCTTGGTGCATAGGTACTATTGTAACCTCGATCGACTCCAAAAGTCAAAGCTTAATCGGTAGTCATCTTTTAAAGATACCCACATCAATCCATTCCCTATCAATTGTGTCAATTATGATTTTTTTTGTTAAGAATTGTAAAAAACAACTAAAATAGTGATACAGGAGCGAAAACATCAATTCATCCCATCCACCCATCCTCCCCATCCCCCACTCCCCCCATGTCTCAACCATCCGAACAAGAACTACTTCAAACCATCCTCCAGCCTTTGCTGGTAGACTTTGACTACTGGTTTAGTCGATCGAAAGAACTACTCGAAAAAGAGCGGATTGAGTTCTTGAGTCCAGTGGAGCAGTCCCAATTGCTCGATCGAGTCAACCAGGCGCAGCAAGAGGTAAGTATTGCTAAACTATTGTTCAATGCCGTTGATGGTCAGGCGGGGATCGAGCCGAGTCAAATGGTTGCTTGGCATAAAATCGTAACCGAATGTTGGCACGTATCCATGCAATTAAGACAGTCGAAACAGACTAAACTAGAGGAATAACAGTTACCCCTACTGCCGCAATTTCTCATAAAAGCGATCTTCTAACGATCTGTGACTAACATGGCTAGATCGGCATCCCAGCTACCGTACAGTTTCTAATCATTCCCATCCGCCGCTCACTGTGTAGGACAATCACATGTTACAAATAATTTATTTAATTGCTTTCACCATTTTGGCATTTCTAGCGATCGGTAATTTGATTCGCAGCTTGATTGGGTTTAGCATGGATGCATCACAACCGAGAGGGATCACCAATCAAAATCCTCAGGGCTATCGCTACCGGACAGGTGCGGTGCCTCATCCTGAGTTGCTAGATGAAATGGGCAATGTCACTAGTGAGCCGTTATTGATCATGAAATCAATTAGCATCGAGGACGCTCGCGCTAGACTGGATGCACTGTATCATGACGATCTACCCCGTTCGACTGAAGATTGAGACTAGGATCAGGGATGAGGCCAGACAGGTTTGATTTAGATGTTGAAAGATGGTGAGAAGAATAGCTTATTTTTTGATACTAACGATCGCGGTTAGTTTAGTATCTTGTCGAAATCCTGATATTCCGTTGGGTGGGGAACCGAAAGGTAATATCAATCTATTGATGGGGAATCCCTCTCAAGCCACTAGTTCTCCAGGTAATGCTGAAAATTACTTGATCGCACGTCCCCAGTACGCCCTTTCCTATTCCAAAAATAAAGGCATCCCCAATTGGGTATCGTGGGAACTCAACTCTACTTGGTTAGGTGATGCTCGTCGGACAGGTAGCTTTGCACCCGACCAAGAATTGCCCCCGAACTGGGAGCAGATCAAGCCCAGCGAATATACAGGCAGCGGATTCGATCGAGGTCACATGACCAATTCTGAGGATCGGAGTAGATCTCCAGAGGACAATGCTCAAACCTTTCTGATGACAAATATCCTGCCCCAGTCACCGGATAATAATCAAGGGCCGTGGGTGCAGTTAGAAAATTATTCTCGTCAATTAGTCAGAGCTGGCAAAGAACTATTTATTATCTCCGGTGGACACGGGCAAGGTGGGATCGGTAAAAATGGTCTAAAAGCGACGGTAGGGCAGGGCAAAGTCCTCGTACCTGCCGTAACGTGGAAAGTGATTTTGGTACTAGATACACCCAATTCTGGCGTGGCCGGAGTGAATAAAAATACCCGCACCATCGCGGTGATTATGCCCAACAAACAGGGAATCAAAAATGATCCGTGGCAGCAGTATCAAACTTCAGTGCAAGAAGTTGAGAAGCTGACTGGATACAAGTTTTTTACCAGCGTACCAGAAGAGATTCGATCGACCATCGCTGCCAAAGTCGATGTGGTAGCTCCCAGGGAAAGACCGAAGTTACGCCAACGAAATTAGTCAAAGTTGAATCAGCTTTCGGAAATTGAGTGGATTTGTAGACTGGATTTCAAGGCTCAATCCACGCTTGCTTAATCCTGTCGAGCAATACCCCCTAGTGGGTATAATTGTTCGGTAAAAACCACTTTTGGAATTCCAGAGAACCGAACTACTGTCTCTAAAAGTCACGCTAAATTAAATACAAGTCGTTAACCGATGAGTAGTTTAGTTAAATAAAAGGTGATTGTTATGGCTCTGATTCGTTGGCAACCATTTGAAGAGACTGATTACTTACAACGGAGTATGAACCGTTTGTTTGATACGCTCAATACAACTAATAGCGAAAGTAAAAACTCGCTC
>JANNDL010000003.1:0-68475 GCA_031387665.1 Chamaesiphon sp. OTE_75_metabat_95
GTATCTTCACTTAATCTGCAAGAGCGTAATATTCTTGACTTTCTCGTTGAATCTGTCTCGGCTGCTCGTTCTGGTGAAATTCCACCTTCTCTTCTGCCTTAGCCCCGTGAACTTCTACCATAAAAGCTATGATAATATCTACTGATTTGCTGAACAACGTAACGATCTTCAGCATTTTTTAGCTCGATAATTGTTAACGCTCGATTTTTATCGACTGCTAATAAATCGCAAATTTCTCCACCAACTCGATATTGCCGAGCAATAGCCTGAATTCCAAATAGCTTATCTAAATTAGCCTCGACAAATGTTTCTAGTGCATTTTCGTCTTCAAACTTAAATGCTTGCGGTTCAATCTGCATCTCTAAAATCGTTGAATTTGTTTGAATAGAATATCAGGTTTAGATGCTGAGTTGAAGAATGAATCCCAACACACTTAGCCAATCTTTACATTACGAATTTCTTGCCAGAGTCGATCGTATTCAAGCTGACTTTTCTGTGACAACGGATAGATAAATTCACTTTTATCTAAAATATCTTTTGGTGGTAAAACTAGTAAGTTCCCTCGAACATCTGGAAGGATTTCACTAGGATTCATACTAGTCAGTAGTGGCGATCCACTCGATGTTAATAGTGAGATTTGATTAACTACTTTTGGTTGTAAACAATAGTCAAGCCACTGATTGGTTAACTTAGTTTGTTCGATTGATTGCTTAGTTGGACTAGTAGGCTGTACCCATAAATCTGTAAAGATCGCCGTGCCAGAACGGGGCACGATCGCACCCATATTTGAGTTTTTTTGAATCAGATCAATCGCATCTGAAGACCAGGCTACAGCCGCCCAGGTATCGCCCATAAGTAATGGTTGCAAGTAATTGTCAGAACTATAAAATTTGACCTGTTGGTGAAGCTTTGCAAGATCTGCCTTCAGACTTTTTGCCTGACTTAAATCAGCGGTATTATATGAGGATCTTAACTTTTTCAGAGTCAAACCAATTACTTCACGAGATCGATCTAATAGTGAGATTCGTTGATTTAACTGAGGATTCCACAGATCCTTCCAGTCTGTAGGTAACGGGATATTGTTCTCAATAAACTTGTCCCGACGATAGAGAATTACCGTCGTACCCCAGCGATATGGCACACCCCAAATTTGTCCATTAGAATTGCTGATACCTTTGTCATCTCGTTGGGCTACTTCATGCCAGCGAGATTCTAATTTATTCCAGTTAGCGAGACTTTTTGGATCGATCGGTTGGATTGATTTTTCCCCAATTGCTGTTGCCAACCAAGCATCACCAATGCTCACCAAATTGGGAATATATTCTGGTGATTTTGTTGGCGGTACGAGTGGAACTTTAAGTCCCTTTGCCTCTGCCTTGCCCGTCTTCCGCCACTCTTGAAGCTCCGTAATTATTTCTTTAAACTGAGCTTCTGCAACCAACTCTATTCTGGCAGTAGTCGGTTGAATCGATTTACTAAACTCGCTCAATAATTGCGACGGAATCGAACCTTTGAGAGCCAATATTCTCAAGACTTGTTGGCTCCCATCTTGGCAACTAGTTAAACCACTGCCCAGAGCTAGACTGGTAAGGGTGGTAAGGAAAGATCGGCGATTCATCGGGGGATTGGGAGACTTGGGGACTGGGAGACGGGGGGACGGGGGGATGGGGGGACGGGGGGTTTCAATCACCATCAACTATTCACCATTCACCATTCACTATTCGCTAAACCACTAAACCACTATTCACTAAACCACCTCCTACAACGCTCTTTGCCCAATATCCTGCCGATAATACATGCCTTCAAAGGTAATCAATCTTACTCCTTGATAGGCACGTTCGATCGCGGTGGCAAAATCTGGGGCGGTGCTGGTGACTCCCAATACCCGCCCACCATCAGTGACGACGCGATTTTGAGTCAGTTGAGTTCCGGCATGAAATACGGTTGTTCCTTCGGTATTGGCTGTATCTAGTCCAGCAATAACTTTACCGCGCTCATAGTTGCCAGGATAACCTTGAGCGGCAATGGTAACACAAGTTGATACCGCAGATTTCCATTCGATCGGCGGTAAAGCAGCCAGTCGTTGCTCGGTACAAGCCATCAGCAAGTCTACCAGCGGAGTTGCCAGTAATGGTAAGATTGTCTGGGTTTCAGGATCGCCAAATCGACAGTTAAATTCTAGAACCTTGAGATCGCCAGTGGGTGAGATCATCAAGCCTGCATACAGCACACCACGATAGTCTATTCCCTTTTGTTTGAGCTTCGCAAGTGTTGGCTCTAGTACCTCTTTCTGGATTCTAGTCATTAGTGCTGGAGTTCCGAGTGGAGCTGGCGCGTAAGCACCCATGCCGCCTGTATTCGCACCTGTATCGCCATCGCCAATCCGCTTATGATCTTGAGCTGGTAGTAAAGCGCGAATAGTTTTACCATCAGTGATAGCTATAACTGATAATTCTTGCCCAACCAAGAATTCTTCGATTAGTAGCTTCTCATAATTTTGAGCGAATAACAACTCGACAGCAGTGAGTGCATCTAGCAAATTTTCGGCGACAATCACACCTTTACCGCCAGCCAATCCATCAGCCTTCACCACAATCGGTGCTCCTTGCTGCTCGATATATGCGCGTGCAGTGGCGAGATCTGTAAAAGTTGCTGACTTTGGAGTCGGGACTCCTGCTTCTTCCATGATCGCTTTTGCCCAGGTTTTGCTAGACTCGATCTGGGCACCTGCGCGAGTCGGACCAAATACAGGAATATTTCGGTTTTGTAAATAATCAACAATTCCCAATGACAGCGGCAATTCTGGCCCAACTACTACTAGTGAAACCCCATTTACTTCCGCAAATCGAGCGATTCCAGCAAAATCATCAACCCGAAATGAAAGATTCTGACAGCGTTCCATCGTCGCGGTACCACCATTACCAGGTACACACAGGACTTGGGTAACTTGAGGAGATTGCAACAAAGTCCAGACGATCGCATGTTCACGACCACCATTACCAACTACTAAAATTTTCACCGACTCTAAATCCCTCTGCGACTTTATTGCTAATCCTTCTGTACACTTTATCATCAGTGGGGGATGGTGGATGGTGGATGGTAAATGGTGAATGGTATTTGAAACTTCCCACACTCCCACACTCCCACACTCCCACACTCCCACACTCCCACACTCCCCACACCCCCCACTCATGGAAAAAATCAACTTCTCCACTCCCAGCGGCTTTCCTGAATTTCTGCCTGGTGAAAAGCGACTGGAGCAACACCTGATAGATACGATTCGGCGGGTGTATGAGAGCTATGGCTTTACACCGATCGAAACTCCTGCTGTAGAGCGGCTAGAAGTCCTTCAGGCGAAGGGAAACCAGGGTGATAATATAATTTATGGTTTGCAGCCAATGCTGCCGCCCAATCGCCAAGCAGAGCGGGACGAAGCAGGTAAGGGGGACACGGGCACGGAAGCAAGAGCATTGAAGTTCGACCAAACTGTACCTTTGGCAGCTTATATCGCCCGTCACCTCAATGATCTGAACTTTCCGTTTGCTAGGTATCAGATGGATCTGGTATTTCGAGGCGAACGAGCCAAGGATGGACGGTATCGACAGTTTCGCCAGTGCGATATCGATGTGGTTGGGCGCAAGGAATTGAGTCTGCTGTACGATTCTCAGATGCCTGCAATTATCGCCGAAATTTTCAGTCAGATTAATATTGGTGAGTTTCTGATTCGGATCAATAATCGCAAGGTATTAACAGGATTTTTTAGTTCTCTGGGCGTTTCACCTGATCGGATTAAAACCTGTATTAATATTATCGATACCCTCGAAAAGATCGGTGTAGCCAAGGTATTAGCGGCTCTAGCGACGCAAGAATTATCACCAGAGCAAGCTCAACAGGTAATCGATTTTATCAATATCAAAGGTGATGTCGATTTAGTCCTCTCTGCTCTAAATGAATTTGCAGTAAAATTAACCGATGCCGAACAATTTAAGTTAGGGATTGAAGAGCTAACTACAGTAATCAATGGTGTCCGAAATCTCGGCGTACCTGAAAATAATTATTGTATTGACCTATCGATCGCGCGGGGATTAGATTACTATACAGGTACAGTTTATGAAACTACCCTGATCGGACATGAAGCCTTGGGCAGTATCTGTTCTGGCGGTAGATATGAAGAATTAGTCGGTACATTCTTGGGTGAAAGTATGCCTGGAGTGGGCATATCGATCGGTCTAACTCGCCTAATCTATCGCTTGCTCAAAGCGAATATTTTACAACCATTAGCACCTACACCAACCCAAGTAATGGTCTTAAATCTTCAAGAGGATTTGATGCCGATCTATCTCCAAGTTTCCCAACAGCTTCGCCAAGTAGGAATCAAAGTCGCCACGGCTTTTGACAAACGCCCACTCAAAAAACAATTTGCTCTAGCAGATAAACAAGGAATAACTTTCTGTGTGGTAATTGGTGAGGAGGAAGCGGCAAATAAGCAGTGTATCTTGAAAAATATGACTAGTGGTGAACAAGTGGTGGTGTCGATCGATAATTTAGCTACTGAGGTGAAACAGCGATTAGTTTAGTGGTGGTTGTTCAACTAAACCGAAATCAGATGGAATAGCTGAATAGATTAGATGATCTACCCATTGTTCGTTCTCATAGTAAAAACCCCGACGAATACATTCTCTGATTAATCCGACACTTTCGGCAAGCGCAATGGATGAATGATTGTCAAGATTAATCGCAGCTTCGATCCGATGATATCCCAGCGTCTCAAATCCAGCGATAATTACTGCTGTTACAGCTTCTCTTCCAAAACCCTGTTTCCAATGTTGATTGTGGATGCTGTAGCCTAGATTAGCCCACTGTTTTTCTTCCCGTTGGATTGTGGATAAATCGATATAACCGAGGTGTTGATTTGTTTGTTTAGAAAATACTCCGAAAATATAAGCGTAGTCACTTACTGCTTGCTCTTGATGAAATTTGCATGACTCTGTAAACCAGTCTCGATCGAAACTATCTAGCTCGATCGCTCCCTCATCATACTTTGATTGTTGTGGTAATCGATTTACAAATCCAGCATACCAAACTTGATAATCATCTGGGTGTTGAGGACGGAGGATAAGACGTTCAGTTTCGATCCTCAGCGTCCAATCTGTTTTGCTCATGATAAATAGTGAGGGTGCTGGTATTCTTGAAATTGTTGAGAACTTTGATGGAGATACTTATAGAGCAGTCTATACCGTTAAATTTGAAGGGATAGTTTATGTTCTTCACTCTTTTCAGAAAAAGTCTAAGCATGGTATTGCGACACCTAAACAAGATATAGATTTAATCGAAGCGCGACTTAAACGAGCCAAAGAACACTACGAAGCATATTCAATACAGAAACAGGAGGACGAACTAAATGGCTGAAAAGATAGAAGTATACCCTAGCAGTGGAAACGTTTTTGCTGACTTGGAACTTCCGAATTCTGATGAACTATTAGTTAAGGCAGGATTGACTCATCGAATTAGTGAAATTATATCAGCACGTCAATTAACTGAAACCGAAGCATCAAAGCTTTTAGAAATAGATCGATCTAATCTCTCTGCACTACTCCGTGGCAAATTATCTGATTTCTCGATCGAGATTCTATTTCGGTTTCTTAACGTACTAGGTAGTAACGTGGAAATTCATGTTGTTGTTAATTCCAAACCTGATGTCCAAGCTCAAACTCGTATTGTCATGGCATAATTTATAGATCAACAATTCAACTCTATTGTTTTAGCCAATTAGTCAAGATTGGAGGTAGCTCTTGACGTTTTCTAGTATTGGGATTGATGACAATGTGTTTAGTTATTACAGTTGCCGCGTCTAACTGATAAGTTATCTCAAACCGACAACTATCGATCGATCTTGGTGTTAATTCGATGGTGATTCGATCGCCACAATACAATGGTTTGAAAAAGTCAGCCGATGCGTGAGTAATTGGGACAGCAAATTCAACGTTATTTACGAATGTCTTGAGATCGATACCTGATGCAATCAGTGAAGCTTCATAAGCAATATGACAGATCGAAAGAATGTTTGCAAAATACACAACTCCTGCCGCATCTGTATCTCGAAACTGAATTGTGTATTTATATTCAAAAGGCATAGATTCTAGAAATGTTGGATTGAAGAATGAAATTCAACCTACACTAATAATAACGGCTGGCATTGACTAAGTGCATAAGCTAATTGCTCAATCTTAACAGGCTTGGTTACATAGTCATGCATTCCTGCATCTAGACATTCTTGTTTATCACCTTCGAGGGCATTTGCTGTCATCGCAATAATTGTCGGGCAACGATGTCCAGGGAAATCGGAAATAATTCGGCGGGTAGCTTCAATGCCGTCCATTTTTGGCATTTGTAGATCCATTAAGATCACATCATAATCATGGTGCTGTAAACGTTCAATTACTTCTAAACCATTCATCACGACATCTGCTTGATAGCCAATGCGTTTTAACATATGAATGGCAACCTTTTGGTTGACTAAATTATCTTCTGCCAGTAAGATTCGTAGCGGAAATGTAGCCTTGTCAAATTTGTGAGTTGAAGACTTTACTTTTGGGGCTACTAATGATTGTTGAGTATTATCTCCTAGTATGTGTGTCAGTACCTCTTGAAGCTGGAACTGCTTGATGGGCTTATTGAGTGTGACTGCAAAATCAACTTGTGATGCTTCAATTTCAGATCGACTGATACTTAGTGAACTCAGCATTACTAATGGCAACTGCTGATACTCAGGAAATTCTCTGATTTTTTGGGCGAGTTCCAATCCATTCATTTCGGGCATGTACATATCCAAAATTGCTAGATCGAAATGTCCACGTAAGTTAAGCAATTTCAGAGCTTCTGCACCAGATTCAGTCGGATGGGGCAGCATTCCCCATGATTGAGCTTGAAGTGTGAGAATTTTGCGATGGGTAGCGTTATCTTCGACAATTAATAGTCTTTTGCCTTGTAATTCTATTGGTTGAACTTGTTCCTTGGTGGTGAATTGAGCCGATGTGCTTGCTGCTTTAACAATAATTGTGAAGAAAAAATTTGACCCACCTTCACCATTACTCTCCACCCACATTTTTCCATTCATTAATTCAGTCAGTCTTCTGCTGATAATCAGTCCTAACCCCGTACCGCCATAATTTCGAGTGGTAGAAGAATCAACTTGACTAAACGCCCTGAATAGTCGATCGATCTTATCTTGGGGAATGCCAATGCCCGTATCTTTGACCACAAATCTAACTTCATAGCTAGGTTCTTCTGATGTGAGAATTAGATCTTCATCAACAAAATTAACCTTTCGGGCTGTTACGCCAACGATTACTTCACCTGAATTAGTGAATTTTAGACCATTGCCAATCAAGTTGACTAATATTTGGCGAATGCGAGTAGCATCACCGTAGAGGAAGTTCGGTGTATTTTTATAGATTAAGTAAGCCAGCTCTAGATTTTTTTCAGCAGCTTTGGGTGCCAGTAAGTCTAGTGTTTCTTCAATGCAATCGCGGATATCAAAAGGTTGATAATCTAACTCTAATTTGCCTGACTCAATTTTGGAGAAGTCCAGAATGTCATTAATCAGGGTGAGCAGCGCGTCCCCGCTGTGGCGAATAGTACTGACAAAATCGTGCTGTTGAGCAGTGAGTTCGGTATCGAGGAGCAATCCAGTCATCCCGATTACTCCGTTCATCGGCGTGCGGATTTCGTGACTCATGGCGGCTAAAAATGCACTTTTAGCTTTATTGGCTGACTCAGCGGCTTTTCTCGACTGTTCGAGCAAATTATTTTGTTGTTGGAGTTCTATGGATTTTTGGCGTAGGGCTAAGTTTGAGGCTTCTAGTTGGCGATGTAGATGGGATTGGTTGAGCGTGCGCTTGACTCGCTGACGCAATACCGCCCAGTGAATCGGTTTGGTGATATAGTCAGCAGCACCGACTTCATAAGCTCTGTCGAGGGATTCGCTATCGTCGAGTCCAGTAATCATCAGTACTGGTGTCAATTCGCCGCCAGGTAGTTGCCTGAGCTGCTCACAACACTCAAACCCATCCATTCCAGGCATCACAGCATCCATCAGTACCAAGTCTGGCTGAATTTCCTGATAAATAATGATCGCTTCTTCCCCATTCCGAGCGGTGCGTACCTGATAGCCATCGGCTTGAACCTTGTGGCAGAGGATTTGACGCACGACCTCATCATCGTCAACAATCAGAATGAGCGGTGGATAGTGAGGTGTTTGACCAAAAATCATGGCAATTATCAACTATAAAAATTGCGAGTCAACGTTCAATCGACTACTTCTCTTATTTATCCCCAAAATCAACTAGGAACTGACAACGGTTCTGTGATACCATCTGTGTGATATCTGGGTCTAATCCCAATAATTTCGAGCCATCGTTGATGTTAGTCGCGTTCGTACAGCGTCCGCCGTGCGGAATCGATTGCGACAGACTCAAGCTGTGCCAAAATTTTCATCTTTTGTCCGATCCTTTGCACCTTTGACTGTAACTTCATGCAATTGCGAGATTCCCTCCGTCGAACTAAGATTGTTGCTACCATCGGCCCCGCAACTAGTAGCCCTGAAGTACTGAAACAGTTGATTCAAGCCGGAGCGACGACGCTACGTCTCAATTTTTCACATGGTACTCACGACGATCACTTGGCTAACATTCGGCTGATTCGACAAATATCATTTGAACTAAATCAACCCGTCGGCATTTTACAAGATTTACAAGGGCCAAAGATTCGGCTGGGTAAATTTGCTGATGGCCCAATCGTGCTCAAAAATGGCGATCCATTTACGTTAACCAGTAAAATCATTCCAGGTACCCAGACGATTAGCTCCGTTACCTATGAAACTCTCGCAGACGAGGTTCCAGTCGGCTCCACAATTATGCTCGACGATGGTAAGGTCGAGATGATTGTTACTGGAGTAGACCAGCAGACTAATGAGCTACATTGTAAGGTAGTTGTCGGCGGAACGCTATCAAATAATAAAGGTGTAAATTTCCCTGGTGTCTACCTATCCATCAAAGCTCTCACCGATAAGGATCGGGTAGACTTGATGTTTGGGCTAGATCAAGGTGTCGATTGGGTAGCGTTGAGTTTTGTCCGTAACCCCGCTGATATCCTCGAAATCAAAGAATTGATCGCCAATGCAGGCAAAGAAGTCCCTGTAATCGCTAAGATCGAGAAGCATGAAGCGATCGAACAAATGGAAGAAATCCTCGCTCTCTGCGATGGTGTCATGGTAGCGCGGGGCGACTTGGGGGTAGAAATGCCCGCAGAACAAGTCCCCAGAATCCAGAAGCAACTGATTGCTACAGCCAATCGGATGGGAATTCCGATCATTACAGCGACTCAAATGCTGGATAGTATGGTGAATAATCCCCGTGGGACTCGCGCCGAAATTTCTGATGTTGCTAATGCTATCCTGGACGGTACCGATGCAGTTATGCTCTCAAATGAGACTGCTGTAGGAATTTATCCGATCGAAGCTGTCGAAACAATGGCGAGAATTGCGATCGAAACTGAGAAAGGAGAACTCTCCCGCCGCTGGGAAGACAAAAAACGATCGATTCCCAACGCCATCAGTGAAGCCGTCGGCAACATCGCCGAACAGCTCGGAGCCGCCGCCATCATTCCCTTCACCAAAACTGGAGCCACCGCCCGCAGCGTTTCCAAATTCCGTCCATCCAAGCCAATTCTCGCCGTCACACCCCACGTAGATGTCGCCCGCAGACTTCAGCTCGTTTGGGGCGTTCAACCGATGCTCCTGCTCGATCTAGCCAACGTCAACGACAATTTCCAAGCTGCGATCAATATGGCGCGAACCAGCAATCTCCTGCACGAGGGTGATTTAGTCGTAATTACTTCTGGTACCCAGGGTGTTGCTGGTTCGACAGATCTAGTCAAAGTCGAAGTAGTTACCGCAATTCTAGGTAAAGGCATTGGAATTGGCAGCGGCACCAGTTTGGTGACAGGGGCTGCTCACATCGCCCGCACACCAAGAGATCTTGCTAATTTCAAGAAGGGTGATATCTTGATTGCCACCACCACAAATGCTGAATACATGGACACAATCCGCAATGCTAGTGCGATCGTTGTCGAAGATGAGGGTTTAACCTGTCATGCAGCGGTGTTAGGCTTACGATTGGATATTCCAGTCATTGTTGGGGTCAAGGATGCCACAGGCAGCATTCCTGGGGGCACAGTAATTACGCTGGATGTTCAGCGTGGGTTGATTTATTCAGGGGCGATTAGTTTTAATTAATTTACTCAGATCTTGCCCTAATTCATATTAACTATTACCAAGCGTAGATCTAGGGTGCCCTGTCTTCTCGGTTTTTTATTCTAGGGTTCCCAGAGGTTTATGCTTTATCTTAATATTTTCTTACTGGTGTAAGATGTGAGACGAATTTCGAGTAGTGACAAAATCGATTGCTGGCGCAGCGACGCACCTCCCTTCTCCTTTCGGAGACGCTACGCGAACGGGAAGGCTTCGCCAACGACTCGGAGGTTTCCTCCGAGTTGTGTGCGTCAAGACAGACGGCAAGCCGTTCGGGAGCAACATTTTAAAAAGATCCGGATTGTAAGTTAAATCTTTGAATATACAAGTATCTACCATTTTGACTTAGCTGATTCTAGAAAATACTAGAACCAAAATAGCTTCGTAAACATTATTGCCATACTTGTAGATTACTAAGATGAAATCATCAACTTTAAAGTGCGTATTGGCAACGATCGCACTACCATTATATGCTGCGATCTTTAGCACTGCAACACCTGTCAACGCCGAACAAATTGCCCGTACTCGCAGCAGCATCGCTAGAGAATCTAACCGTGAAAATCGCATTCCTACTGTGACAGATCTCAATCTTTCGGTGCCAATTAGTCGCCAAGATTCGAGTTTGGAAACTCCGATTCGCTCTGATTCTAGTCCAAATCGTGCGGCTAGTCAGCGTGCTCAGAACTCTATTTCAATCCAGAATGTGGCAACAACCGCACCAGCTCCTAAACCTAAATCTGGCTCCCGCCGCAACAGCACAGCAGCTATGGATACCAGCTCAGTCATCTCAAAGACTGGAGTAAGTAGCAATAACTCCAACGGCAGAATCGCCGCAGTATCCCCCTCACCTTTTCGGGGTAACTACTTGCGATTAGTTAGAGATCCGCGCAACAGAACTAACGCGCTCGGCAATCCAATTCATACATTGGAAGTCTATCGTAACGGCGTAATCTATCAAAAATTTGATGCAACATCCGGCACAGCCAGTAGTCAAAATAGAGATCGATCTATTCCCGATCTTTCGGCACCGCTTCAGGATGGTTTGTATAAGGTTAGCGGTCAAATTGTACCTGGGGCTATTCCTGAAGTTGGCAACACTTTTATTGCAGTTTTCCCGCGATTTGAAACCGCTCGGACAGATTTAGGTATTCACATCGATCCGAGTTTTAATAAGCGGAATGGTTTGGATGGGACGGCTGGCTGTATTGCTTTGACAAATTCGGCAGATCGAGATCTGGTTAATAAATTTGTGCGAAGATATCAACCCCGTAATTTATTTGTGAGTATTATGAACAGCGATAGTTAAGAATGATTATACTAATACATCGTTTGCTTGAGTCCAGTAGTTGCTCGATCGAAACTATATCCTAGTACCATGACGGTGGGAGCAAGATTCCGACAGCTAGAACAATCATCTCCATATTTCTTGATTGTGGCTTCCCGCACAGTGCTACTAACTAAATCCACCGTAATCGGTGCCGGAATAACTCTAGCTACAGACTGTGACTGGGGAGATCTTTTCGGTGCGTTCCCAGCAATATTAGTTTGTGGTACCATCCCCTGGGCATTAAAAGTGGGTACCTGCGACAGATTCATCACTTCAGGGTAAGGAATTGTCTTCACTAATTCAGTGGGAGGAGCTGTGTTAGTGGCTAGAGATACAGCAACAGCAGCCGAACAGGTTAATAGAGACACTACAACTGGCTGGTTCATGATCTTAACGCTGCGATCGATTAATGTTATAGATTGAATTATCAATCCATAACATCAAATTGTCCAGCGAAAGTTGCTTTCAATACTCACACTAAGCTCAATTACTGACAGGTGTGGAAATAATTAATCTAGACAATGCTTGCTTCTAATGCCGCCACGTCAGGAATTAGCATCATATCATTGCTGCGATCGACTAGTCCGGCTGCTTCCATTTTGGCGAGTACTCGTGTGACGGTTTCTCGTGCCAAACCACTCATACTGCTGAGTTCGCGGTGTGGTAGATTGGGGATCTCCATCCCTTTATCCCCAATTTTTCCTTGTCCCTCGACCAAAAATAACAGCGTATCTGCCACGCGAGAAGAACTATTGGACTCGCGCAATCGCAGACGACGATTTACTTGGCGCAATCTTCTTGCCATCAATTGCGCTAGGCGCATTCCAGCTAGCGGCTCAGTCGTAAGTAGTCGGACAAAATCTTCAGCCGGAATATTCACGATGGTAGCTGGAGTGAGGCTCAATACATCCGTAGAACGCGGTGCTTGCTCGATTGCGGCCATTTCACCGACGATTTCACCTCGCCCGACGATATTTAGGGTGATTTCTCGTCCATCAGCATTATAAGTCCGAATTTTGAGCCATCCACTCAAGACAAAATAAACCGAACTACCCCAATCATTTTCTAGGAGAATTGTCTGATTGGCTGGATGGTGACGAATTGCCGCATGAGCTAGTGCTGGAGCCAAAGCTGCTGCTGGTAATTCACTCAAAAACGGGATTGAACCGATCGCTTCTGAAATCGAAAGATGCACTGGTAATTGAAGATTGTTTTGTCTATTATCCATGATATCGGGTTCAATATGCTGAGGGTGGACAAGACCTACAGCCCAAACAACGGCGAGGCTTCCTTATCTGTATGCTAGTAAATGATTACTTCCTTAATATGCCCGCAAATCGGTCTTCACTATCACGATTGACTATGAACTTACCCAACTCAATTACACTTTCCCGACTATTAGGCTTACCCGTAGTCGTATATTGTCTTTACAGTAATAGTCTAACCGTTCGCTGGATTGGAGTTGTAGTATTTCTGGTGGCGGCTTTAACTGATTGGCTCGATGGCTATCTTGCGCGCAAGTTAGATCTGGTTACAGATTTGGGTAAATTCCTCGATCCGTTGGTAGACAAGTTATTGATTTTGATTCCGCTCCTGGTATTGATCGATCTTCACCTCGTTCCAGCCATCGGTGTCTGCCTGATTCTCGCACGGGAATTGACCATTGCGGGCTGGCGCGTCGGTCAATCCCAGATCAGTGGAGCGAATATTTGGGGTAAACTCAAAACAGTTAGTCAAATTATTGCGATCGCGATGATTATTACGCCATTGTCGATCGATAACTGGCATTTTTATGGTCTAGTCGCTTTTTGGCTGTCGGTAGCGTTTACTCTCATTTCCGGCTTGATTTATTTACTTCCGGCTAAACCTGTCTCTTAGTATAGATCGCAGCCACTCATTCTTGCTCGTGATTAGCCCAGTAAACTATTTTTACCCGATCTTAATATTTACTTAAGAAAGTTAGGCGTTCTGGCTCAAAAATCCTGTAAGGCTCTTGTTGACTAGCTTGTAGGCGCAAATACTTTCAAAAACTCAGGTAGAACCGATTTCCATAACTAACACGTAAATGAGATTTAGCTTTACAATAGGAAACAATAAGTGATGTAACCGATTAGCCCAATTAATGGCGATCGGATCCCAAAATATTGGTGGGAGTACTTGTTTAGGCTTGATTATTCTTGGAGTAAATGATCTGATGGGCTATCTCGAAAAAGTATTAGAAAAACTCAAACAGTGGGCTGGCAAAGTCATCGAAGCTTTGCTGGGACCTGAAATGCAGCCCGAACCAGAATTAATTCCGATTCCTGTAGAAGATCGCAATCGCCGCTACAGGTAGTCAATCAAACTTAATCTACACTATGTCGATCGTTAGCGTAGCCACTCCACCAGAGAGTCGTAGTTTGAGCGTGTTAGTTTTGCATGGTCCGAATCTCAATTTACTGGGATTGCGGGAGCCTGAAATTTATGGCGCAACGACTTTGGCACAGATTGATGCCCGATTGATAGAGTTAGCTGCATCCCTGAACGCGACAGTACAGTCTTTTCAATCCAATCACGAAGGTGCAATCGTAGACGCAATTCATGCTGCACGCGATCGACATCAAGGAATTGTCATCAATGCTGGTGCCTACACACACACTAGTGTCGCTATTCGTGACGCAATTTCGGCTGTCCAAATTCCCGCAATGGAAGTCCATCTCAGCAATATCTACAAGCGCGAAGAATTTCGGCACCATTCCTATCTGGCAGCGATTGTGGTCGGTCAGATTAGTGGTTTTGGTGCAAATAGTTATTATTTAGGTCTGCAAGCACTTGTTGCTTACCTAGAGGAACTGCGATAAGAAACCCGACTTTTTGGAAAGTCGGGTTTCTGGATTACAAGCTATCAATTACAACAGTTTTCCGAGTTTCTGCCGAAATCCTGGCAGCATCCGCCACTCGCAGAGTTCCAAGACTCGCCGCAGGCATCACATAATTAGGCTTACCATCAATCAGATGATCCAGCACAAGTTCCAAATCCCTGCTAAATAACCCTTTCCGAGCACCCAGATCCAGTGTGGTTGAAACTCCATCCTGAATCAATACCCCTTCATCACCATCAAAGATTAACGCGCCATTTTCCCCATGCACTTCAAACTTGCGGGAACTTTGCCATAAGCCTTCACCTTTACCATAGATGACTTCGCCAACTGCGCGACTATTTTTGAAGCGAAACTGAGCAGTACAGAGACAAGTTTTGTAATAATCCCCCACACCACCCCAATATTGATTATTGCAGTTAATACTCTCGATCGAGCCAAATAAGTCAGTAAAGCGATGGAGCCGTGATAGTGCCGCACTGAGGGGAAATCCGAACTCAGAGCGATTGAAAGTCCATTTTTCAGCTACAGGGCGGGAAGTAACGATCGTGCTGTAGCGGGCATAATAGACCTCACCCAGATGATGTAACTGTTCACGCATCGTTTGGTGCAGTCCACCGAGTAGTTCGATATGCTCGACGTGGAGTAATAATTTTTTAGTGGTAGCCAGTTCGATGATTTCGGCGGCTACATTGGGATCGAGTGCGAGGGGATACTCGACAATTGTATGCTTACCTGCCGCAATTGCTGCTCTGACGATTTCGCTGTGGTTACTATTAATTGTGCCCACGATTACCATATCAATCTCAGGCATCTGAATTAATGTCTGCCAATCATCCACCTCGATGGCATTGAATCCTGCGGCAAATTCTGCTGTTCGGACGGGAGTGCGTCCAGCGACGGCGACTAGTTGAGTCCGGCTTTCGGCTGCGATACTTTGAGCGCGAATTTTGGCGGCAAATCCTGTGCCAACGATGCCAACACGGATTGGGAGATTAACTTCTCCATAACTAGCGATCGGAAACATAAGATTTTCTAATATTATAAAGTAATCGAACTGGCAACGAAATAGAAGGTTGAAAAATATTATAGCTGCTGCTTGAACTGCTGATTCGATCGCAGTACTAGCCATTGCTTAGAGCTTGCAATCATTGCAGCACAACAATCGTAGCTGATGTCCAATGATTTGTCCGATGGAGAGATATAAGTAATTAGGATGAATCCCCGCAATTCGATTACGAATACCATTGGACTTTAGAGATACTTATGGATACAGATGGGGAGTTTTTCCCTTAGTATTCAAATAGAGCTAAAAATTACCGCGATTAGTCGGGCAATCTTGCAAGTCGTGGTGATTGACAGAAGTTCAGCGGGCATCTTGCCTGAATCCAGATAAATTTGTCCGTATCCGCAATTTTAGAGCGAAATAGAGAGGAATCAATCCAACATGGCAACTTATAAAGTTACTTTAATCAACGAAGCTGAAGGTCTAAACACAACTATCGACGTTGCTGATGACACTTATATCTTAGACGCAGCCGAAGAGCAAGGCATCGACCTACCTTATTCCTGCCGCGCAGGTGCATGTTCTACCTGTGCTGGTAAAATCACTGCTGGTGAAATCGATCAATCCGATCAATCTTTCTTGGATGATGACCAAATCGAAGCTGGATATGTCCTCACTTGTGTTGCTTATCCTAAGTCCAACTGCACTATCCTGACTCACCAAGAAGAACAGCTCTACTAAATGTAGGATTTGTCTTCAGGGTTAATAGTCTAAGAGCGTGGGATTCAATTCCCGCGCTTTTGTTTTGTGGGGATGCGTAGACTTTGCCCTCACCCTGTCTTGTCGTTTTTTTATTCGGGGGGAACCCCCGAATAAAAACGCCGCTAAATCCCTCTCCCCAGGGAGTGGGACTTTGAATCCGGCTCCCTTCTCCCTCAGGTAGAAGGGCTGGGGATGAGGGCAAATCTACGCATCCCCACCAACTTATTCCCCACGCCACCATGCTAAAGGATCGATCGATGGTGAATACATCGGCCAGTAGTGTAAGCTAGAATCCACTGGATCGATCAATGGTTGTGGAAAGCCTAATCCCAGGCATAAATGACTTAGAACTTCAGCATATGCTCGATCGTGACCTGGATAGCCTAAATGAGCGTGAGCATACTCATGGGCGACTAGAGCAAGCCAATCAGCAGACGGGACTCTGCCGACATCAACCAGAATTGTGGTTGGGCTGATATTAATATTACAAAATCCATCTAACCGTACTGATGATGAAAATGGTACGGCGAAGATATTGACAGGCTGGCGATCGCGCGGAGCGAAACAGTCATGACAGGCATTAAGATGAGCTTGGAGCGAGATATTGACAGATTCTATCTCCTTACCAATCCAGTTGCAAATCACGACTCGATCGCGCAGATTGTCCATCACATCAATCATGTGAGCTGCTGGCAATAGAAGTTGAACCCGCTGAAGGTATTCAACTCCATTTTGATAGGTTTGAGACTGATTACTAGCTATCACCAGCCGAGCGGAGAGAGAATTAAATTAGGATCTGAATTATTGGCAGAATTTGCAGATTCATCAGCATTTGAACTTCCGAGCCAGCGAGTTTCAGTACAGAATGTAGCCGTACTAAAGCCACCCATGCGCTTGACGGTGCTGCTCCGCACCCGTACATTGTCACTGGGAAACCAAAACCGTTCGATCGAACTCATGATGTCATATTCAGTCGTCAAAACCAAACCGCCATCATTATCCATCTCGTAGTGTCCGATCACCGATACGATTTCAGCATAACCTCGATCGCGCAGTAATTGACCAGTACGGGGTTTATCAGCATCAGGAACGAGGGCAAATACCGTCTTCCCCTCATGATTTTCCCCCTCCTGATCCCAACCCATGGAAGCCGCCCAAGTCACACAACAGCCACCCACAGCCAAGCTGGGATCGACTTGATGAGATTCACATAGCTCAATAATTGTGGGATCTATGGCAGTAAGTGCCTTTACCTCAATCTCTGATTCTCCCATCTCCGATCGTCTAAATGCCAGGTGATGGGTGATTCGTTTTGATTTCCATCTACCAGCACTATGCTGAAAAAACTCCATTACGTCCATCATTGGCGGATTCTTTATTTGGTAACTTTAGTTTTAATTTTAGCAAGTTTGGGAGATGAGGGCGCGGGGGATAGGGGGATAGGGGGATGTGGCGATAGAAGCATCCTAAGTCTTACTCCCATGCTCCCGCGCTCCCACGCTCCCGCGCTTCCCCTCCCCCGCGCCCTAATTGTGGTAAAGTTTTGTTAAAATAGACTTGGGATACCCGCCCGCCTCTTACTACTCCTGGAGAAAATTAATTTCATGCTGCGACTGGAACATATCTGCAAGATTTATCCCACAGGTGAAGTCCTCAAAGACATTAATTGGGAAGTTAAGCCAGGAGATCGAATTGGACTAGTAGGTGCGAATGGTGCGGGCAAATCTACCCAAATGAAGATTATTGCTGGGCAAATTGAGCCTACCAGCGGCGAAATTATTCGTCCCAATAGTCTGAATATTGCCTATCTCAACCAAGAATTTGATGTAGATCCAGCTAAGACTGTCAAAGAAGAATTGTGGCAAGCCTTTGGTGAAGCCAATCGGGTTCACTCCGAGCTAAATCAAATTCATCATCAGCTAGAGACGGCTGCTGGCGACGAATTAGATAAATTATTGACTCGCATGGACAAATTCCAGCGATTGTATGAGGCATTGAATGGTTACGCACTAGAAGCCGAGATTGACAAAATCTTACCCGAAGTTGGGTTTGAAATGGAAGATGCCGATCGATTAGTCAGTGCCTTTAGTGGTGGCTGGCAAATGCGGATGAGTTTAGCCAAAATCCTGCTGCAATTCCCAGATTTATTACTGCTCGATGAGCCGACTAACCATTTAGATCTGGAAACGATCGAATGGCTCGAAAATTACCTGCGGAAGCTAGAAACGCCAATGGTAATCATCTCACACGATCGAGAGTTTCTAGACCGACTTTGCAATCAGATCGTTGAAACGGAACGCGGTGTTTCGGCAAACTATCTGGGTAACTATTCGTCCTACCTCGAACAAAAAGCCGAGAATTCATCCGCGCAGTTAAATGCGTTTGAGCGTCAGCAAAAAGAACTCGAAAAGCAACAGGCATTCGTCGAGAAATTTCGCGCTAGTGCAACTCGCAGTACCCAAGCAAAGAGTCGGGAAAAACTCTTGGATAAAGTCGAGCGAATCGCAGCTCCAGTATCGACGATGCGGACGCTCAGTTTCCGGTTTCCACCAGCACCCCGCAGTGGTCGAGAAATAGTAGAAATCAAAAATCTCGAACATGTCTACGGTGATAAAATCCTGTTCATGGGCACGGATTTATTCATCGAACGTGGTGATAGAATCGCTTTTCTTGGCCCCAATGGTTGTGGTAAATCCACTCTATTGAAGATGATTATGGGGATGGAACATCAGACTAGCGGCACGATTGCCCTGGGTGAACACAATGTGATTCCGAGCTACTTTGAGCAGAATCAAGCTGAAGCACTAGACTTGAGCAAAACAGTCTTGGCAACTATTCATGATGAAGTTCCTGACTGGAAAAATGAGGCAGTTAGAACGCTATTAGGTCAGTTCTTATTTACTGGCGATATGGTATTCAAGAAAGTTGAGTCCCTCAGTGGTGGTGAAAAAGCCCGTCTTGCCCTGGCTAAAATGCTGCTGATTCCAGCCAATCTATTAATTCTAGATGAGCCTACCAATCACCTGGATATTCCAGCGAAAGAGACGCTGGAAAATGCTCTGATTAACTATGATGGTACAGCGTTGATTGTTTCACACGATCGATATTTTATCTCCCAAGTTGCGAACAAGATCGTCGAAGTCCGCGATGGCGAGTTTCGGGTATATCTTGGCGACTATCACTACTACCTCGACAAGCTAGAGGAAGAACGTCAAGCTGATAAACAAAAGGCTTTTGCAGCCGCTGAAGCCGCGAAGAAAGCTGCTAAAGCAGAGAAGGCGAGTAGCAAGAAGAAGTAAATATCAATCCTAATTGAGCAGCTTAGTCCCCAGAGGGCACTGCTCCTACAGATCGACGTTTGCAACATTAAATCAAATAGGATCGCCATGTCTGGCATTAAAAATCGAGGTAGAGGCAATTCATGAATTGCCCCTACCTCGATTTTTCAGATGCCAATTAAGCCTTAAGGTGATTCCCGATAAATAATATACCCAATTTTAGAAGGGTTATGGTTGTGCCTACGGCAGGCTATCGCCAACGACTTCGCTCAACCATCGGTGGTTGAGCGAAGTCGTTGGCGAAGCCTCTCCGCAAGGAGAAAACCATAACCTAGGGTATATTCATTCTGGGGAATCACCTAACCGCAATTTGCGACAGACTTTTGGGAAGTATAGGATATAAGGTATGATAGTGTGCAGCTACCATCAACGGTTGTAGAAATTAGGGGAAACTAAACATCATGGAACAGCAAAATCAAAAAATGGCAGCAGGAATATGTGCCATTTTATTAGGGGCACTCGGCGTTCATAAATTTATTTTAGGCTACACAACTGAAGGCGTAATTATGCTGTTAGTCACTTTACTAACTTGTGGCATTGGCGGAATTGTAATGTCAGTGATCGGTATTGCTGAAGGCATTATTTATCTCACTAAAACTGATGCGGATTTCATAAATACTTATGCTGTAAATAAAAAGGGTTGGTTCTAATTGTGGTCGATCCGACCAAAGAAAAGCTGGGTTTACGATTATCAAAAGAGTCCAAAATTCTCCGTTGTGGAGTTATTGGATTTTGTGTTGTTCCATTGGTTAGTAGTTGGCTGTACGCCAATGGACATCGTTTCAGCTTTGTCTTTTGCCCCGTCCGACATTGGACGGGAGTTATCTGTCCGAGCTGCGGCATGACTCGATCGTTTATGGCGATCGCACGTGGTGATTGGGCTAGAGCGATCGATTATCATCTATTTGGACCATTATTATTTACTGGGTTTGGATTGACGATCGTTCAGGCGATACTAGAACTATCGACTAATCAACGTTTACAGATATTTTATATGCAGTGGTTGAAACGCAGAGATTTTCAGCTAGCAATATTCATCAGTTTTATCGGCTACTATTTGCTCCGACTAACTCAATTTATTCCATCCCATCATATCTAGGAGATCGATCGTGAACAGCAAATCTAAATTACTACTTTTGCTAATTCCGGCTGGATTGAGTGGAGTCTATTTTTCGACTGTTGCGGGATTGGATACGAATATATTTACGAAAGAGATCTCTCTAGTGCTGCCGCTTCAGATTTTGGCATTGGGATATGTTGCCTATTATTATCGCCGCAAGCAAACTAAGGGAAAATTATAGTCAGAACTACCCGCGCTTAATGTTTGAGCGCAGTTAAAACTTTGTTGTGAGAAAAACATTATTCTATTTGGTACTGACACCCATCGCGAATCACTATTGACTGGAACAAATTAGAGCGTTTTAGCTGTCTAATATTGAATATTATATTTTAGTCATGTATTGGGATGCTATAATCTCCAACAATAGATAAGTATAAGTACTTAAACTCATATCTTGCACCAATCCATAGATATTATTATTGCCATCACCCTAGATCTACGCTTAGTACTAATATTTTTATACTGGTGCAAGATGTGAGTAAATAAATCTAGCTATGAGATATGTCTAGTCAGACTAGTAGCTAGAAGATAGTTTTAATCCAAACAAAATAACCGATTTTTAAAAATCATGCTCGGCAAGTATTCGCAGTTAGGGATTGTAGGTAGTGCAATTGGTTTGTGTTCATTTGCGGCACCCATAGTCATGGCACAAATAACTCCACCAGACGCTGCCTCAAAATCACTATATGTATCCTATCCCCCTGCCGACTACAAAACTGCATCCGATCGCATCTTCCTAATTGGAAGTGCTCCCAGTGAAGGGAAGGTACTAATTAATCAAACTTCCGTGCCCCGCAGTCTCAAAGGGCATTTTGCTTCAGTTTTCAATCTCAAAGTTGGCAAAAATACCTTCGATGTCGATTATAAAGGACAGACGAAAACAATTGTCGTCACTCGATCGGCTATCGCCAAAACCGATGCTCCTCCAGGTAATTTCACCGCCAATTCTCTCGAACCAAAAGGGGATATGGCACGGATGCCTGGAGAACTAGTTTGTTTTGGTGCAAACGCCCCAACGAAATCCAAGGTAGAGGTGAATATCTCAGGGCAAGATATCAAACTCCAAGAACAAACCAAGAGCGTTGAGTTACCAGATAATAAAGCCGCTCTAATCGATAAAAATCAACCCCAAGCCATGTATGGTGCTGGGCAATATCTCGGCTGTGCAATTGCTTCCGCCGCCGCAGATCTGGGTAATCCCACCTACAAACTAGAAACAGGCAATCCGCCGACAACTGTTGCCCAAACAGCACCAGGCAAAGTTCAGATTCTCTCCCCCCTAAATCTCGATATCGCTGAAGTCAAAGTCGAAGGTGGCATTACCCGTACAGGTGCAAGCTCCGATTTTAGTCGGCTGACACCGCTCCCCAAAGGGACTATAGCCGCGATTACAGCTCGTCAAACCGGAAATAATAATGGCAAGCAAGCCAACTGGGTGAGACTTGACTACGGTGGTTGGATTCTCGCCGAGCAAGTCCAAATCACTACCGGAATCAAAGTACCACCGAAAACGATCGTCAAAAGCGTGATGAGCAAAGATAGAGTCGGGGCAACTGATGTGATTTTCCCGCTCCAAGTAGCGGTTCCTGTCACCCTCGAACAAGGGATGAATACCGTCACCCTGACGCTCTACAACACCACTGCTCAAACCGACATCATCCGGTTTAATGATAACCCCGTTGTTTCACGGCTAGATTGGAAGCAAACGACCCCTGGAGTCGTTCAATATGTGTTTAACCTCAAATCCAAACAGCAGTGGGGCTACAAGCTCAGATACCAAGGTAGCAACCTCGTGCTGTCCCTGCGCCATCCACCCAAGCTGAATAAAGATAATCTCGATAAACCCTTAACTGGCACCAAAATCTTATTAGATCCAGGACATGGGGGCAAAGATTCTGGCGCAGTCGGACCAAATGGCTATACCGAGAAAGATGCTAATCTCTATGCTTCTAAGCTCTTGGCAAATGAGCTATCGATGCGCGGTGCCTCAGTATTTCTATCGCGAGAAGTAGATAAGTTTATCGAACTTGACGATCGACAAAAAATTATTGATAACCTAGAACCTACTCTAGCTCTTTCTGTCCATCACAATTCCCTCCCAGATGGGGGCAATCCTGACACCAAAGGTTTCTCAACCTTCTGGTACCACGCCCAAGCTCAAAGCCTTGCCATGTCGCTCCACAACTATGTGGTCAAAGATACTGGTCGCCCCTCTTATGGTGTCTTCTGGGACAATCTAGCCCTCGCTCGTCCCGCATCTGCACCCTCGGTGCTGCTAGAGTTGGGCTTCATGAGCAATCCTAGTGAGTTTGAACTAATTGCTACTCCCCAGGAGCAGCAAAAAATGGCAAAATCGATCGCGGATGGGGTTACTCAGTGGCTGGTATTGTCAGCGAAGAATTAGTATCACCAATGGTGCGTTAAGCTGTCGCTGTAACACACCCTACAATTAAAATCCCCTCCTTGGAGGGGTGCCCGCTAGGGCGGGGTGGGTAGATCCACGATCCCCACAAATACTACTTCACCTGTGCCCGAATAAACGAACCAGGCAACCCCAATAACTTCTTGGGCGTACTCACATAAGCCCGCCGATTGAAGACATCATAATCATTGCGCTCGATCGAGTCTAAAATCTGTTGATACAGTAAAAAAGCCGCCCAAACTGGCCACCGCACGTCAGGACTGAGCCGACTGATGCCGCTTTCGGCTTGCTGGTAATACTTACGAGCGCGTTGAATCTGAAACTTCATCAACGCACGCCAATTGTCATTTACGACATTATTAATCAAATCCTGTTCAGTATAGCCAAATAAAGCCAACTCATCCAACGGTAGATAAATTCTTCCCCGCTGGGCATCTTCACCCACGTCCCGCAAAATATTAGTTAGCTGCTTACCAATTCCCAATGCTACCGCTTCCTCGATCGGGATGTCGATTTTATTACAA
Source organism: Chamaesiphon sp. OTE_75_metabat_95 (assembly GCA_031387665.1). Classification (GTDB taxonomy): domain Bacteria; phylum Cyanobacteriota; class Cyanobacteriia; order Cyanobacteriales; family Chamaesiphonaceae; genus Chamaesiphon. The sequence continues at coordinate 23,667 of JANNDL010000003.1, forward strand.
TTCCAAGGTGCTGTAAACTGACGCTCATCCACACCAACGATCGAATTGGACATCAATCCAACAGTGCCAGCAACCCGATAGCAGTAGAGTGACAACTCTTCAAAACTCGCATAGCGATTTTTCTTTAGATCCATCCGCTGTCCAGTAATCATGTCGCGAAAAGGTTGAATTGCCAAGTCGGGAAAGCTAGCGATGGTATCAACCAAGGCAACATCACAATCATCCGTTGGATTGCCCCTAAACATTTCCTCTAACTGAGCCTCCCAACTGTCAAGTGTCGCTGGGGTAGTCTCATCAGCATCCGCGCCATCGACTAATTCGTCAGTATTGCGACACCAGGCATAAATAGCCCAAATTGCCCGCCGCTTGGGGACTGACATCAGTAGTGTCGCCAAATAAAAAGTCTTGCCGTATTCAGCAGTTATCTGACGACAGAGTTCATATGATTCCTCGGTCGATATCATTGTAGTCACGATCGGTAGGGACTTTTCCAGTTGCAACATTGCGGAGGGAGTTAGGAGTTGGGAGCGAAAAGTGCGGTCTTGGGGTTTCCCCGTCTTGTCTTGTCGTTTTCTTATTCGGAGGGAACCCCCGTTGGCGGAGCCTCTCCCCCAGGAGAATAAAAACGCCGCTGACTCACCTTTTTTGACGGGGAACCCGTCCAAAGGTGAGTCGCAAGTAGAGCACCTTTTCAAGAAAGTGCGGAGTTAGGAGTTCGAAGTATAAACTAAAGATTGTCTACTTCCCTATCCAATCCTCCTAAATCACTACATTGCAGTAGCCAGTGGTTTTACTACTACGGGTTGATAATTCGCGATCTCCTGTGCTGCAAGCTTACCAGAAAGCACGGCACCTTCCATACTGCCAAGATATTCTTGCATAGTATAGCTACCAGCAAGAAAGAAATTGGAAATCGGTGTAGATTGGCTGGGGCGGCACTCTTGTCGTCCTGGAGATGCAGTATAAACCGATCGAGGTGTCTTCACGACGATCGATTTACGTAATTTAGCTGGATTGTCTCCAGTCAAATGTTGGGGGAACAACCGTTCTAATTCGGTCATCACTGCTGCTGTAATTTCGGCATCGGATTTATCGATCCAGTCTTTAGCTGGAGCCACAATCAGCTCTAGCATTGACCTGTCGGGGTCTTCATACTCTTTACAAGCTATGCTCATATCAGCATAAACACTGAGAATATCCGATCTGGAGAATAGCAGATGGTCGATATCAGTTAGCTTGCGATCGAACCACAGATGCAGGTTGATTACTGGCACCCCTTCCAATCCCTCCATCTTCTGGAAGAACTCAATCTCCCGCCACGACTCAGGCATCAGCACCTTCATTACATCCACAGGCATCGCCGACACATAGGCATCAGCTACCACGATTTCATCCGCAGCACCGTTGATCCCCCGCATCACAAAATGCTTGACAGTCCCATCTTCAGCCAACACGATTTCCTTCAGCGGCTTCTCCATCCGAATTTCGCCACCACGGGCTTGGAAATGCTCCACGATAGGCTGACACAAGCGTTCCGTTGGCGACCCGTCTAGAAAGGCGATTTTGGAGCCGTAGCGTTGCTTGAGAAACTTGTTGATTGCGGTCAAAGGAATCGTCGCTGAGACATCTTCAGGATTGATAAAAGTCAGAGCCTTGGATGCTGCAATGAAGATATCTGAGTTTACGCGATCATCAATCCCTTGCAACCGCAGCCATTCGAGCAGACTATACTTGTCCGTACTTTCGACGTACTTCTGTCCTCGTAAGACTGCTGGCCACAATCCCAGGGCAAACTTGACTTTTTGCTCCCACGTCAGCATGTCATTATTTTTCAGAATCGACCAGATCACGTTAAACGGGGCTGGGATATCGGGCACACTGAAGTATGAGTATTTACCTGGTTTCTCAGGCTGATTAAAAATTAGTGCGTGCTCCTTCCATTGCAGGTGATCCTCGATGTCCAGCTCCTTCATCAACTGGAGCATATTGGGATAAGCTCCAAAAAAGGCATGGAGTCCGGTTTCATACCAGTCACCCTCATCATCTTTCCAAGCTGCAACTAAGCCACCAAGAACATCCCGACTCTCAAACAAGATCGGGGTATGTCCGGCATCCGATAAATATTTAGCACAAGCTAGTCCGGCTAAACCTGCTCCCGCAATGGCTACACGCATTTGTTGCTACTATCCCTATAACGATCGACTGTAAAATCATGAGTACTTGATCCAGTTTAATTATATTTGCATTTCTTTACAATTCAACATTTCGATCGATATTTGCTACTACGGCTTACGTCAAGGTGATCTAGCTGCGGCAGATCTCGATCGATCCTCAGGTGTCCAACCACCAATCCAGCGACAGAGAAATCAAATTCTAGCGATATAATCAAATCTCGCCTTCTTAACTCTAGGTTGCCACCATCCAAACCAATTGAAGTATGGGTTTGGAGTGATGCGAGTTGTTGAAGAAATCCAAGTTAGCCCTTAACACATCAGAGGTAGTAATTGTTTCAATCGATGCTTGGCATTGTCAGCAGAGCTAAAAAGCTCAGAAAGTGGATTCCGGTGAGCGAACACCAGTTAGCTAAATTCGATCTGCTCAGAACTTTAGTGAGACGAGATTTAGATGCTCGTTACAAGGGATCCATATTGGGCAATCTCTGGCCATTAGTCAATCAACTATCCCAGTTACTAATTTATACCTATGTATTCTCGATCGTCCTCAAAGTAAAGCTCAGTCTACATGGTGTTCCAGACAATAATTTTACTTTTGGGCTGTGGATATTTGCCGGATTGTTGCCGTGGATGTCATTCACCAGCGGACTAACACAGGCAGCCAGCTCAGTTATTGCCCAGCCAAATTTAGTTAAGAAAGTAGTGTTTCCGCTGGAACTATTACCACTAGTCACAGTGCTGTCAGCCTTTATCGAAAGTGCCTTTGGGCTAATGGCTCTAATTTTTTTTGTGGCTTTAAGTACCCACACTTTACACACGACCTTAGTACTGCTACCGTTAGTTTGGATCACACAGTTTTTATTAACAGCAGGATTGGCATATCTCACCGCAGGCTTAACCGTATTTTTGCGTGATATTCCCCAAACATTGACTGTGATTCTCAACCTATGGTTTTACGCAACACCAATTATTTATCCTGCGTCTTCAATCCCTGAAAATTTTCGGGGTTGGGTGTTTTGGCTAAATCCGATTGCCACCATTTCTGAAATTTATCGAGAGATTGTGTTGGTAGGTGAGGTTAGTCATTGGCGTGAGTGGGGTGTCACGCTACTGATATCAACGGTAATATTTTTGGTTGGCATCAAAATTTACCAGCGGTTACGACCAGCATTTGCAGATGTGTTGTAAGTATTTTAAGTTTAATATTTCAGCAACTATATTCTAGATTTTGAGGAACTTGTCATAAGATATGGGAGCCGAATTAGCAATTTCCCTCAGCAATGTATCAAAATGCTTTAAGCGTTACGATCGACCTGTAGATAGATTGAAGGAAGTCTTATTGCCGAGTAAAAATTATGCCGACGATTTTTGGGCATTGAAAGACATCAATTTGGAAATTCTGAAAGGACAATCAGTTGGGATTATTGGCTGCAATGGTTCTGGCAAAAGTACCTTATTACAAATAATTGCTAAAACATTAACGCCGACGGCTGGAGAGATTAATGTCAATGGTCGAGTGTCTGCTTTACTGGAGCTAGGAAGTGGTTTTAATCCAGAGTTTACTGGAAGACAAAACGTCTTCTTCAATTGTCGCTTATTAGGTCTAACTCAGACAGAAGTTGAAGAACGTTTTGATGATATTGTTGAGTTTTCAGAAATAGGTGACTTTATCGATCAACCTGTAAAAACTTATTCTAGCGGGATGTTCGTCCGGTTAGCATTCTCAGTAGTTACACAAGTTGATGCTGATATTTTAATCGTCGATGAAGCGTTAAGCGTTGGGGATATGTATTTTCAAAAGAAGTGCATCGAGAAAATGAAATCTTTGAAAAATACAACTAGCATCTTATATGTTAGTCACTCAATTGCTAGTGTTCGTAATTTTTGCGATCGAGCAATCTGGATCCGTAATGGTAATCTCGAACAAGATGGTGACAGCGGGTCTGTATGTGAAGCTTATGAGGATAGCTTGATTCGCCGCCAAGCTAATTCGATTGATAACTCAGTAAAACCGATACTCGATCCAGAACAAGATCGGAAGCAAGAGGTAGTTATTAAAAAAGTTCAAACCGATAAACCATCTTATCTTAGTGGTGAAGATATCACGATTAGCTTAAACTTAGAATTCATCAAATCAGTTACTAATTATGGTATTGGCATCTTGATTCAAAACGAATCTGGAGTATTAATAACCCTGTTCAATACTGTGCGTGATGATTTATCGATCTTAGAACATCATGAACAGATAAAAATGTGTATCCACAGCAATAATTTCACTAGGGGCACATATTATATCTTCGCCTCAATCATTGACGATCGAATCTTATATTCATATGATAAACTTGATTACTCTACTAGCTTCTTTGTCGATATTGAGAAAAATAAGCTGGGTATTCCAGTGACTGAAGGCTACTTGAGATCTGACCATACTTGGATATTTTAAATCATAGTTTTTGTTGTCAATTCTAAAATAATCTATATGTCAAGAATTTTACTGACAAATCATCATCTTGTTGAGTATGGAGGCTCGGAAATTGTCACGCTCGATCTAGCAGTTGAATTTCAGCACAGAGGATGGGATGTTACTGTTGCTACTTTTCGACTTGGAGGTAGCATCGAACAAGACTTTGTAAATCATAAGATCGAAGTTGTTAATATCTTGAATAAACCCTTATCCCATGATAAATTTGATTTGGTCTGGAGTCATCATTATCCAATTTTAATTAAATGCTTAGTTGAAGACAAAATTCAGACAAAATTCTTAGTAATTAGTAGTCTCTCTCCCTATGAACCTTTGGAAGCAATTCCATTTTTTTATGCTCAAGCAGATCTAATAGTCTGCAACTCAGAAGAGACTAAAAAAGCAAGAGTAGAAGAGGCAAATCACGATCGAGACTCTCAACAGGAGCCATTTGTTTTTAATAATTCTGTTCCCTTGGAGTGGTTCAGTGCTAACAAGAGTAGAGAAAACTCACAGCTCAAAAAAATTGCAATTATTTCCAACCATTCGCCAGTAGAAATCATAAATTCAATAGACATCTTAAGGTCAGAAAATATAAATGTTGATTTGATTGGAGCACAAGGAATATCTACATTAGTTGATATAAATCTACTTACATCTTATGACGCAGTTATAACTATTGGTAGAACTGTTCAGCACTCTATGGCTCTGGGCATACCTGTATTCTGTTACGATCGTTTTGATGGGCCTGGTTGGTTAAGTCCAGAAAACTTTCAGCTTGCTGAATGGTTCAACTATTCAGGTAGATGTTGTCATCAAAAAATATCTAGTGAACAAATAGTCGATCGATTAATAAGTGGATTTTCTGAAGCAAAGAGTTACACAGATTTTTTCAAGGATTATGCTCTGAAACATTATTCATTAACAAAAAATATTGATACTGTTCTCGATCGTATTAATTTTATTAATCAACAGAGCCGTGAATATTTTGATTTTAGAAATGGAAAAGTTATTGGAAAAGTTGGGAAAGCTCACAGGGATAGATTAAACGATCGAGAAAAATTACAGCAAGCACTAGACACATCTCAATCAGAGCTAGATCGATCGCAATTCCAACTTCAACAGACTCAAACTGAATTAGCTCGATCTCAATTCCAGCTTCAACAGACTCAAAAGTATTTTGAAGATGCTATTAACGAGATTAGCTCTATGGAAACAAGCAAGTTTTGGCAGCTACGGCAAGCCTGGTTTGAAGTGAAGAGATTAGCCAGTTTGTCTCGCGAAACGATAGCAACAGATGGATTTTATGGACTAGTTTCCAGAACTAAACACAAAATTCAGAAAAGGTTTCCAGCCGATGCGAAGAATAATATTTCGCTCAACTTACAAATCTCAAAACTAGAGCCTGCTAAACCAATAGATCTTCAGACTAGTTCTAACCCAGTCGTATCTATCATCATACCAGTTTTTAATCAATCTAACTATACTTTTAATTGCTTAAATTCGCTTAAATCAATTGAGTCGATCGAATATGAAGTGATCGTTGTCAATGACGCATCGACAGATGATACCCAAAAAGTCCTGGGAGATATCTCTGGAATTAAAATCATTACAAATGATGATAATGCTGGTTTTATTCGATCGTGTAATCGAGGTGCTGCTGAAGCGCAGGGAGAATTTATCTGCTTCTTAAATAACGACACAAAAGTATTTCCAAATTGGCTAGAAAGTTTAGTAGAAACGATTGAAAATGATCTAACTGTGGGTGCTGTCGGCTCAAAATTGATCTATCCTGATGGCAGACTACAAGAAGCTGGCGGAATTATCTGGAGAGATGCCTCAGGCTGCAATTTTGGACGGTTAGAAGATCCAACAGAGCCAGAATATAACTATGTTCGAGAAGTTGACTATTGTTCTGGCGCAAGTTTACTAGTCCGCAGAGATTTATTTAAAAGGATTGGTGGCTTTTCTGAAGAATTTTTACCAGCCTATTATGAAGACACAGATCTTTGCTTTACGATCCGCTCACTAGGCTCCAAGGTTATGTATCAGCCGAGATCTCAAGTCATCCACTTCGAGGGCATATCTTCTGGTACAGATATCAAAAGTGGCGTGAAGAAGCACCAACAAACTAATGCCATTAAATTTGAAATTAAATGGCGAGAGACTTTAAAGGAATATCTACCGCAAGGTACAAAGGATCGAGATGGTGCCAGGAGACATACTGCAACTCCAACTATCTTAATCATCGATTCATATGTGCCGCTATATGATAAAGAAGCTGGCTCTTTACGACTATTCAGTATTATTAAAATCTTCAAAAAACTCGGATACTCAATTATCTTTTTGCCTGACAATGGATTGCACCAAGAACCGTATGTTTCGGAGCTGCAAGAAATGGGTGTAGAGGTAATCTATTCAACAACTAAGATGCCAGCAATGAAATCTTATCTGCTAGAAAGATTATCAATAATTGATATTGCTTGGGTGTGTAGACCTGAACTATGTGAAAAGTATCTGGGAATACTGAGCCAAAACCCAAAAATTAAGATAATTTATGATACGATCGACTTACATTTTATTCGACTCAAACGAGAAAAAGAATTGTTGGGTGAAGATGCCCGTCAACCTATCTCGTGGCAAGACTATCAAAAGCAAGAGCTGAGATTGGCAAAGCTAGCCCACGAAACAATTGTAGTCACAAATGTAGAGAAAGACATCCTGTCAAGTTTTGGAGTCTCGAATATTAGTGTCATCCCCACAATTCATGAAGGCTACACAGGCTCACTGCCAGACTTTGACAAAAGAGCAGGATTACTATTCGTTGGGGGCTATAATCATCTACCAAACGTAGATGCGGCAATCTGGCTGTGTGAGAGTATTATGCCGCTAATTTGGCAGCAATATCCCGATATCCACTTAACTCTCTTAGGTAGTAATCCTCCCGCCCAAATTAGAAATCTGCAAAATAATCGAGTCACCGTAACGGGTTATATTCGTGATATTGAACCGTATTTTCTCAACCATCGAGTGTTCGTTGTGCCATTGCGATATGGTGCTGGAATGAAAGGAAAGGTTGGTCAAAGTTTATCTTATGGATTGCCAATGGTGACAACATCTATTGGTGCTGAAGGATTCAATCTAACACATGAGCGAGATGTCATGATTGCCGATGATTATCAATGTTTTGCTAAGAGTATTTTAGATCTATACAATAGCTCTGATCTATGGAACGCACTATCACAAGCTTCATTACAAGTCGTTTCACAATATGGATCGAAAGCCGTTGAAAGTGAATTACAAATGTTAATCAATAAGTTGTCTACTTCTGAAAAATAAATCTTTAGGTACCAGTAACTACTTAATTAAGTTAGTATGACGGCTCTATCAATTATTTTAGTTAACTACAATGGTGCTCAGTTCTTAGATAGCTGTCTAGATTCAATTGAACAATTTAGCGACTTTTCAAAACATGAAGTAGTAATCATTGATAATTTATCTACAGATAATAGTCTCGAAATCATCAAAGCTAAACTTCCATCATGCAAGCTAATTTGTAGTCAAGCTAATCTAGGTTTTAGCAAAGCGAATAATTTAGCAGTAAAGCATTCAAATGGAGAACACTTGCTGTTTTTAAATACTGATACAATCCTGATCGAGAATACGCCGCAGCTATTATCCGACTACTTGACAGTGAGTCAAGATGTTGGAGCTGTTAGCCCCCGAATCACATTTAGAGACGGTAGCTATCAGTTGTCTTGTGGAAAACTTCCAAATCTAGCTATTGAATTTATAGATAAAATTAGATATGGACTGGATCGAAAATGGCATCATATTTTCGGAAGCTTGTATGATAAACAGTATTCGACAGTTCAAGAAATGGGCTGGCTAACTGGTGCTTGCTTGATGATGCGGCGCGATGTCTTTGAACAGATAGGTGGTTTTGATGAATCATTCTTTATGTACTTTGAAGACAAAGATATCTGTAAACGAGTGGATGAGGCTGGTTGGAAGGTTGTATACTATCCTAAAGCTAGCTTAATTCATCTTTTGGGTGGAAGTTCTTCAGGTGTCCAGAAAAGTGCCAATACTTATTATCGTGATAGCCAGCTATATTACTATCAAAAACACTTGGGTAAATTTCAGACAGCAATATTGAAATTTTATCTGGGGCTTTCAGGTAAAGTCTAATGCCAAAACTGCGGGTACTATTAGTAATCGATGAAGCTAGTTTGGGCGGTGGTCAAATGCATGTGCTGCTACTAGCTAAGTATCTGTGTGAGGCTAATCTCGAGGTAGAAATTGCGACAGAGGCTAGTGGATGGCTCGTGGATGAAGCCCAGAAACTGAATCTGACTTTGCATCAAATTGCGATTTCCAATAAAGTTACATGGCGATCTTTCCGACAAATTCATCAGCTTCTAAAACATAGACAGTTTGACGTTTTGCATACTCATGGTGGTACCGCAGGCTTCTGGATTCGGTCAGTAGCTACTAGATTAAGAAACCGACCTGTGATTGTTCATACTTATCATGGACTGCATTATCTCAATATTTTAGAAAAAGCAGGTCAAGCTGTTCAACAAAAAGTCAAGAGGGTAATTTTTAAGCTGATCGATCGATTATTATTACGTTACACAGATCGAATTATTTGTGTGTGTAAGTCGGACTATGATCGGGCAATTGCTGCTGGTGTTGCATCTGTCGATCAAACCTCAATCGTCTATAATGGAATTGAAGTTGATAAATTTTCTAGTCCGATCGATCGAGTAATAGCTCGCAAGATATTCAATCTAGATCCAACCGAGTTTGTGTTTGGCAATGTTGGCAGATTACACGAACAAAAAGGTCATAAGTTCCTGTTGCAAGCATTTGCAAAGATGAGTGCCCATGCTCGATTGTTAATCATCGGTGATGGTGAGATTCGTGATGAATTAATGATCTTGGTTGACCAATTAGAAATTAGAGATCGAGTCGCATTCTTAGGTGCCCGTTCCGATATTCATGAGTTTTTATCAGCAATTGATATTTTTGTTATGCCATCACTTTGGGAGGGGCAACCAATTGCTTTATTAGAGGCATTAGCGATCGGCAAGCCATGTATTGCCTCTGCTGTAGATGGTATTCCCGAAATTATTGTTGATGAAGTTAATGGCTATTTAGTAAGTCCTAAAGATGTACCAGGGCTTGCTGCTGCGATGGATTTAGCGATTGAAGATCCAACCTTGCTCTGGAAATTTTCTAATCAAAAAATAAGTGTGCTCGACCCGAAATTTTTGGCTAAAAACATGGCGATAAAAATTGCCGATATCTATTTAGCTGAGGTAAATTCAAGGTTCTGACTCAGACTCAGATACTTGACTACGAATGACTGGACTTTTAAACGGTTTGCGTTCAGGTTTGGGTTCAAATACAATTGGACAAGACCAATCCACATCCCACCATTTGCAGTGCTGAATGATATCATTAGGATCGGGTGCTAATCCCAGCAAGTCGTCTCGAACTGTGTCTAAAAAAGCCCCAGTATTTACATCCATGAATACGGTGTTTAGCAATTTAAAGTGTTGCTTGATCTTGATTTTATCCCCATTTAATGTATGGTAGACCCTACTTTCAAAAAATTTGTTTACTCTACCGCCATCTCTAGACCATTGATTAGTACTACCAGATTTTACCCATTGAACAGTACCGTTGGCAAAATAAACGATGACTAATTTAGGATCTTCTACTTTTCTTTCATTCATGGGGACTTTATCTAGTGGTAAATGTATGTTTGGCGATCGTCTAGCCAGCCTAGTGACAGAACTATGCTGATTGAGTGATTGCCAATTGAAAGCTTGTAGGGTAATGACTTCGATGAGAACAGTTCCCAACTTACAACACCATATTATACCCTGTCAGCTCTAGTGAAAAGTCGTTTGTAATCACAACTAGCAACTCAGCCTACCATTAAGTCACTCGATTACCGACCTTGGGCTTCTGCCAACGATAACAGGGCTAGATTTTCGATCGCAAACTTTTCTATACTGGACTAATTATTCTCCCTAATACGCTCGTGCTAGCAGCTCTCCTCTATGGTCAAGAAGATCTCCGGCTTGAAACTCTAGATCCGCCCTCACCCGCTGGTGGGGAGGTGGTAATCGAAGTTGCGGCTGCAACTACCTGCGGCACAGATCTCAAGGTCTGGCGGCGCGGTGGACATGCCAAGATGCTCAAACTACCGACGATCTTCGGACATGAAGCAGCGGGGAAAATTATTGCGCTCGGCGCAGGTGTCAGCGGTTGGCAAATTGGAGATCGAGTAGTGGCGAATAATTCGGCTCCCTGTCTCAATTGTTTCTTCTGTCAGCACAAAGAATACTCCCTTTGTCCCAATTTAACCTGGAATAACGGTACATTTGCCCAGTATCTCAAAATTCCGGCATCGATCGTCCAGCAAAACCTATTACATATTCCCACCGATCTCGATAGTTCGCTGGCTGCGATGACTGAACCTTTAGCTTGCGTCTTACATGGAGTGGCTCGGAGTGGTTTCAACCCTGATTCTAGAGTAGTTGTGATTGGCGATGGCGCGATCGGATTGATGTTTGTGGCTGCGATGGCAAGTCAATGTCAATCGGTGTGGCTATTTGGGGGTAGTGATGCCCGTCTAGCTGTGGGTAAAAAGTTAGGAGCTGCGCGGACGTGGAATCATCATCAGTTAGATATTCCCAGCACTGTGCGGGATTTAACCCAGGGTTGGGGAGCAGATATCGTAATTGAAGCAACAGGTGTACCGAGTGTGTGGGAAACGGCGATCGCCTGTGGTCGTCCAGGTGCAACAATTAACCTCTTTGGTGGTTGTCCCAAAGATACAACAATCAGCGTCAATACTGACAGGCTCCATTACGGCGAACTCACCCTCAAGGGAGTCTTTCACAACACGCCTGAATACGTCCGTGCAGCTCTAGCACTGCTGGCAAGTAAACAAATGCCGTTTGAGCTATTAATTAGCGATCGTCGTCCTCTGACCGATTTAGCCCAGACTTTTGAGGACATGAAAAATCGCCAGGTGATCAAAGTGGCGATGATCCCAAATTAGTTCACAACGGTAAGTATCGAACTGTATTCTGTAGCTCATCCACGCTAGCAAGTTGAGCAATTAATTCTAAATCTGTAATGCAGCTACCAATGGATATGTTGAGCTGATGAGCATAAATTACCCCTGTAAAAAATTGTGCTAGTCCCTGTCGTCGTTGAGCTTCGACTAAGAAATCATCATCTTGAGTAAACATGATTCGATTTAGTTCTGTAGCGCGATCTAGAATCTTGCGATCTGGAAAGCCCGTTCGCCCATCTTCTTGGACTGTCAAAACATCGATATTTCGTAATCGTAGACCAGTAGTGATGGATCTTGGAACGTGTTCATCCATGTAAAAAGCCAGACTCATTGACTATTCCTGCTGTCTTCGATTGACTAAATTAAGTGGTTCAGATTGTTGGCGGAGATTTTCGGCAAGATCAAAACGTCTTTGAAGATCGATATCCATTTCACTCCGATGATCCCAATAGTATGCTAGTGCTGAGTAAATTTGACTCATGCTCAAATTTGGATACTGAAAATGGATTTCTTCAGGACTCCAGCCATAAGCTTTCTGCGACACAACTATTTCAACCACTTTCATGGTGGTCCCTGCCACGATCGGTACCTGAAGATCGTCAAGATGGATATGTCTATAAGCAGTAGAAATAGATGTCATAGGAAATCGATAAAATCCATTGATTTCATTATAGAACCCATTTGAGATCTGCTCGTGAGGGAGGGCAGGTTTTGTTGGAAAATGATGGTGTTAGGCGACAATTACTGGCATGAAGCGGCGTTTTTATTCCGGGGTTCCCCCGTCTTGTCGTTTCTTTATTCGGGGGGAACCCCCGAATAGAAACGACGCAGAATAAAAAAACGACAAGACACCAGCCCTACGGTTGGCTCGCAAAATGCGTCATCGATTAGTCAATGGATTTGTAGGGGTAGGTTCATGCTAACCAATGTCGATGCCATATTCGATTTTGAACAAAACCTACCCTCCGCCACAAATCAAATTCCTAAACCCGATTAACAGATCGATAGAATGGCTTTTTAACCACAGTAGCGGGGTGAAGCTTGCCACGGATTTCGACTTCCACAACTTGCCCAAGCTTGGCAAATTCAGTCGGGACATAGGCTAGGGCGATCGCTTGTCCTAATGTTGGTGACATGGTACCACTTGTGACTATTCCCGCTGGCTGATTATCGATCGAGATCGGATAATCATGACGAGCGATATACCGCCCCTGCATATTTAACCCTACCAACTTCCGGCTGACTCCTTCAGCTTTTTGACGTTCTAAAACATCGCGTCCGGTAAAATCACCTTTGGTATCGAGATGGACGATCCAACCTAACCCCGCTTCTAGGGGCGTAGTAGTATCGCTAATCTCCTGACCATACAAACACATCGCTGCCTCCAATCGGAGGGTATCCCGCGCCCCCAAGCCGCAGGGTGTCACGCCAGCAGCTAGTAAAGCATCCCACAGCTTTAGACCAATTTCTGGGGCAACCATGATTTCAAATCCGTCTTCGCCAGTGTAGCCAGTACGGGCGAGAAAAGCGGGGTTTTTAAAAATAACGGCTCTGGAATGACCAAAATTGGTGATTTGAGTCAGGTCGATATCAACTAATGGTTGCAAATGTTTGACTGTTTCTGGCCCTTGGACGGCGATTAAGGTTTGCTCGGCGGAGATATCTTGAAACTTGACGAGGTTGAGATCGAGATGCGCTAATAACCAGTCTTTATCTTTATCTTTGGTGCCTGCGTTAACGATTAGAACGACATTTCCCCCACCTTCCTGGTAAACGATGATGTCATCGATGATTCCTGCTTGAGGATTTAATAACACTGTGTATTGAGCTTGCCCTGGTTGCAACCGACTGAGATCGGATGGGACTAGCTTTTGCAGTTGATCGATCGCTGCCGCGCCCTGCAAGGTAAACTTACCCATGTGGGAGATATCAAACATCCCCACTCGATCGCGAATAGCTGTATGTTCGGGGACGATGCCACTAAACTGGACGGGCATTTCCCAGCCAGAAAAGGCAGTCATTCTGGCATTGAGGGCGATTGCTCGATCGTAAAGCGGAGTGCGGAAGGTCTGGGATTCTGATGCAGCCACTGATTCTACCTGGTAAATGAGGAGTTACGGATTATTTTATCTTTTGTTCACTACCGAATTTCTTTGTTGTTGTCAAATTATATATCTAGAGTGGTGAATGAATAGTGGGTTTCGGAGATTAGAAGAGTAAAACTAGTGACGCAACAAACCCAACTTTTTGGACAAATACTATTACTGCGATAACCCCAGGGCGGGCACTAATTACTAATATTTTGATACTGGTGTAAGATGTGAGTCAATTTATTCGATCGAAATGTTAGCCTAGTGGTGGTGCTATCTATAAATCAGTTTCGATCGTGACCAACCCCAACGATGCTTTATTCGCACTGCGCGAAGCCCTCAAATTTTCACCGGACAATATTCCCCTCCGCCAACATATTGCCGATACTCTGCTCAATCGGGGCGAAGCCGCCGCCGCTGCAATCGAATATCAACAGGCTCTCACCCTCGCTCCTCAAAATCTCGATCTCAAGTTGGGATTAGCCAAAGCTTATTATCAAGAGGGCAAAGATTCAGCCGCATTAGTAATTATTGAAGATATTCTCGCCCAGGGCGAAACGTCGCCGACAATTCTAACTCTACATGCACGGCTGCTGATGCGATCGGGCGATCTCTCCACCGCTGCTCAACAATTTCGCAAGGCTCTGAATGAAGATCCCAGTCTCGAAACATCCGATTTAGTCGATCGATTGGGGGTAAAGCAAGCTGAAGTGGGGGATAATTTAGACTCACTACCAGAGGGAATGGAGAAGCCTGGTATTTCCTTCCAGGATGTGGGCGGGATGGAGGAAGTCAAGGAAGAGATTCGGCTCAAGATTATTTATCCGCTCACCCATGCTGACATGTATCGGGCTTACGGCAAATCGATCGGCGGTGGGATTCTGCTGTATGGGCCGCCTGGGTGTGGTAAAACCCATTTAGCGCGGGCAACTGCTGGTGAAATTCAGGCGGGATTTATTTCTGTCGGTTTGAATGAAATTCTGGATATGTGGATTGGTAATAGCGAGAAAAATCTCCACCAATTATTCGATCGCGCCCGCCGGAATCAGCCCTCCGTCTTGTTTTTTGATGAAGTAGATGCTCTAGCTGCCAGTCGCGCCGATCTCCGCCAAAGTAGCGGTAAGCAATTAATTAACCAATTCCTCACCGAACTCGATGGGGTGCAGTATTCCAACGAGGGTGTCCTAATTCTCGCGGCGACGAATGCGCCCTGGCATCTGGATACCGCCTTCCGTCGTCCAGGACGGTTCGATCGCATCCTCCTCATCCCACCTCCAGACGCTGCTGCCCGTGCCGCCATCCTGCGGATTATCTGTCAGGGCAAGCCGATCGAAGACCTCGACTATCAATTCCTCGCTCAGAAGACTGAGGGCTGCTCTGGGGCTGATTTGAAGCTAGTTGTCGATCTAGCAGTGGAGAAGAAACTTCAAGCGGCGATGAAAACGGGCATTCCCCAACCCCTAACTACTAAAGATTTAGCTACAGCCGCCAGTGGGGTGAAATCTTCTACCCGCGAGTGGTTTAATACAGCCAAAAACTACGCCACCCACGCCAATCAAGATGGCAACTATGACGATATCTTAAAATACCTGAAAATGTAATGGGGAAACATCTCGAACGAGCTGAGATCCTATTAGAGTTTGATAAGTATGACCTAGCAGAAAAAGAACTCCGCCAAGAAATAGCCGAGAATCCCGATTCCGATCTGGCTCACGGCAGTCTGGCGCGTTGTCTGATCAATCAGCGGAAATTAGGTGCGGAAACCTTAGAAATAGTTGAATATGCTCTAGCTCTGAACCCAGAAAATGATTGGTTGCATTATCTGCTGGCTGTCTATCGACATATGAGTGGTGACTTCGATCGCGCTCAAACAGCGATCGGAATTTCAATTGAATTAGATCCAAATTCTCCCCTGTACTTTGATACATTAGCCAGGATTATATTCGATCGAGGTAACGACAGGTTTAAAACTCATAGTTGGCGAATATTGGCCATTATCTTTGCTGTCAGTCGCGGTACATTATGGCCGATTAGTTGGGTGATTCTAGCTATTTGCAAGAGCTATTGGCTGCGATCTTATCTCCAGCCCGTATTTCCCCCGCTCAAAAAGTCTCTATCGCTCGATCCTGAATATTTATCGGCTCTCAACCTTCAGACTCAATTACTAATTAAGACTAATCAATTTCGTCCAGCTCTAGAGAGCAGTTTCAACGCGCTGCAAATCGATCCAAACGATCATATTGCCCACAAATTACACGCTCAAATTTTGCTGAGATTGGGGAAATACACCGCAGCGAAAGAACATTTTCAATCGGCTCTGAGAATAGATCCTAGCTCTGATGAATCTAAATCTGGGTTGTTAGAAGCAGTTCGATCGCAATACTGGATCTATCCCTGGATTAGTATTACCAACTGGCGCGGAATATTAGTGCTAACGATCGTATGCCTGACTGCTGTTGCGATCGGAATTTCAACGACTTGGTTCAATACCAATGATATATTTGTAATATTTACTTACCTAATATTTATCCCAGCTCTTGGAATCAGTCTTGCAGCCACACCCATCTTTAATTTATTTTTACAACTCAATGCTAAAAATAAGTTATTAATTACTAGCTTAATTTCGATTCGGGGCATGATCTTTGGTAATTATATTGCCAGCGTAATTATTGCCATAATTAGCTCGACTTATTTATTCGCCTGTTTTCTAGCGATCTTTGACAATAGATCGGTTCAAGCTATTGTTACCGTTACAATGGGAATTATCGCTGGCATATTTATCTCAATAGTAACTTTTTTACCTGCATTCGATCGTCAACGTTTACGATCTCTACCACTGATCTATCAGCTAGTAGTGGGTGGATTAGGTTTAGCTACTATTGGCGTGTATTTAAGTACAAACAATGTCGAATCTCTTGGGAAGATCTTTTTTTGGTTGGTGTTCTTGTCTCCAGTAGTTGCGATTTACAGCTCTAGAAAATATTAATAACTCTCGCTCCAAAGTTATCTTTTTCAAAGGGTAATTTATAGTGATGTTGGTGCGTTATGCTGCGGCGTTTTTATGCGGGGGTTCCCCCCGCATAAGAAAACGACAAGACAGGCGCAGTAACACACCCTACGATTGGTACTTTATTTTCTAAAAACCCAATTCTCAATTATCAATTCTCAATTAATTTAATACAGACGCTTCAGGACATAATCTGACAAATCAATTAATGCTTGGAGTGAATCAGAAGGTGCTAGATCCTGCAATTGAGCGAGAGCTAACTGAGCGTGGTGATTGGCAAGAGCACGAGATTTGGCAATCCCTTCGCTATTTATGACCAAATTCATCGCTGTCTGCAAATCAGCCGGATCTTCAAACTCAGTCGCAATCAAATCAACTAGCTGAGGGTGTTCAACCATCGCATACAGAGTTGGTGCAGTCAGATTGCCACTAGCTAGATCTGATCCAGCAGGTTTGCCCAACACTTCATCGGAAGCGGTAAAGTCCAAGACATCATCGACAATTTGGAATGCTAGCCCTAAATTCCGACCATACAAATATAACTGTTCGCAAGTTGCTACAGAGGCATCGCTGAGTACGCCCGCAGCCTTGGCACTATTGGCGAGGAGGGATGCAGTTTTATAATAACTTTTTTCTAGATAAGCTTCGATCGAGAAATCTGTCTCAAAGGCATTCAATCCCTGCTGAATCTCGCCCTCAGCTAAGTCCATAATCACCTGTGACAGCAGTTTGACTACTTCGAGGTTGTCTAGGTTCGCTAGATACCAAGACGACTGTGCAAAGAGGAAATCGCCAGCTAGGACAGCAACGCGATTGGTAAACCGACTGTGAACTGTTTCGATACCCCGTCGCGTGTCGGCTTCGTCTAGAACATCGTCGTGAACCAGACTAGCGGTATGAATCATCTCAGTAATTTCGGCAAGGCGGCGGTGGCGCGGCGTAATTTCTTTATCTGGCATCGTCGCACGGGCAACTAGCAACACGATTGCTGGACGCACACGCTTACCACCAGCTCCAAATAAATGTTCTGCTGCTGCGTATAAAATTGGGTGACGAGCACCGACAAGGTTCTTGAGGTTCTCTGTCAAAGCTTCTAAGTCAGCTTCAACTGGGGCAAATAAGGATTTCACTGAGGTCATCGATCGAGCAGCTCAGAGGAGAGTTTACGAAAGTTTACATACATTCTAAGCTATTTTGGGGATAGATAGGGGTTTAGTTGATAGCTGATAGTTGATAGTTGATAGTTGATAGTCGCCAAAAGTCATTACCCAGGAAAGTTTTGGACGAATTTAATCATCTTCAACTCTAACCACTAAACCGCTAAACTACTAACAACTAAACCACGGGCAAAGCAATCTGCCCCACTACAGGCTGACTCGGTAGCCACTGATTCGCAAGTTGGGCAAATTGGTTAGGATCTCCACTGACAATAAACTCAGTCGGTACGGCGGGGACATTGCTGTTGATGCCGAGCAGATTTAGTTCTTTCGTTGCAGCACTAACGACGTGAATCGCCGGATTGATGAACCTGACATTGTTGGGAACGAATTTGCGAAAAATTGGTTCGAGATGGGGATAATGGGTACAGCCGTAGACTAGGGTATCGATCGATCGATCGAGCAATGGTTGCAGATACTCTTTGGCAATTCTTAGTGTAGCTGGCTCTTGAAGACGGTTATTTTCGATAATCGGCACAAACTCTGGACAGGCAACTTGCCACACCTCAGCGTGGGGATTTGCCTCCTGAATGGCATCAACATAAGCATTACTTTGAACGGTTGCTGGAGTCGCAATCACCCCAATCCGCTGTCCCTGAAAAGCAGCAGCTCTTGCTCCAGGTAAAATCACACCCAGAATCGGTAAATCGTATTCACTCCGCACCGTCTCTAGTGCTAGGGCAGAACTAGTATTACAAGCCATAATCGCCATCTTTACTCGCTGCGACACCATCCAATCCAAGGTTTCGCGGGTAAACTGCAAAATCTCTGCGGCACTCCGAGTCCCGTATGGTACTCGCGCCGTATCCCCAAAGTACAGCACCGATTCATGAGGGAGCTGACGATAGACTTCTTGCAACACAGTCAATCCCCCCACGCCACTGTCAAACACGCCAATTCTAGTAACTTCGGTTTGGAGTTGCTTGGGGTTAAATCGGTGTTGCATAGAAATCAGAGAAGATCGAGGGGATATAGTAAATGGTTCATAACGCAAACATTTGCGCTCAAAACTTAGTTACGCTCCTTGATGTACTGAATAATTCCTCTGGCAATGCCTTCTGCCATTGCCTTTTGATAATCATCCCGTGCGAGCCGAGCAGCTTCTGCTTCACTCGTCAAATAACCAGTTTCGACTAGAATAGCGGGGATCGATGATTTTCGCAATACCAAAAACCGCGCAGATCTAACTCGTCTATCTGCGAGGTAGAAACCATTCTTATTTACGTAATCTAAAACGGCATTGTGAACAGTTTCAGCAAAGGATTGGCCCAGATTGTAATGATACAACTCTAATCCATTTACGTCAGGTCGCCCCTCGATCGAATTGGCATGAATACTCACAAACAGACTCGCCCCAGCATCGCGGGACATTGCGACTCGGTCATCTAGTCCGACATATTCATCCCCAGTCCGAGTCATTTTGACCGCAACACCTTGTCTGGAAAGGATCTCAGACACCCGCTTGGCGATCGGCATGATTACATCTACTTCACGTAATCCATCGGCATTAATTGCCCCAGGATCTCGACCACCATGTCCAGGATCGATCATCACCAAGACTTTCCCATTACTGGGTGGTCTAGCAGTGGGTACAGGGTCTACTTTATTGGCGGGATAGCGTTTGGGGGGGTTGATCGTAATCGGTACTTGAGCAGGCGGCGGATTGACCGCAATTCGCACAGCTCCACCGACAGGCTGGAGATAAACCCAGCGATTGTCCAGGTACTGACGCACCATATCGACTTTGACCCCATCAGCCCGCCGAACCAGCACCGAAATATCATTGCCTTGGGTGCTGACTGTCAGGTATCGTCGAGAATCATTGGGGACTTGATAGCCAGGAGCCAATCTCGCATTGGGAATTGTCACCCGATAACTACCAGATCCGATATCCCAACCAGTTGTATATTTGAGCTGAGTCCGATCCTGGCGGTCTGCTTGGACTAAAATTCCGGTTCGGGTGGGATCCAGCGCAATGTAGTTAACTGCGGTACCGATGCTGGTGTTTGCCGCAATCTTCGGACGCGGAGCCTGCGCGACAATGATTTGACCATTTTCATTAAAAACGGCAACGGGACCAATCGGCGCACCACGAGGAAAAGATTGTAGCAGTTGGGGCGGGGGTAGCTGCACCGACCATTGCTTGCTGGTGCTGGCTTGGATCAATACTTGCTGCGGATCGATCGAGTATTGTGGATCTAGTTCCAATACCATCCGCGTCCGGTCTGGGTCAAATTGACCGACTCGGAGTGATTTGATCCCATTACTGAGTAATTGAGAGGACGTGGGTTGATTGAGCCGAGTATCAGGCAAATCGAGGATCAACCTACTGGGGTTAGCCAGCATTTGGGCTTCAGGTTTCACTGCTGCACTGGTACTAAAATCAATCCGATTTTCGGTTGCATTAAATTGCCACGACAGAATTTCTGCCGCTGTTGCAGGCAGCGATACCATCACGAAACTAAAAACGCTGGGTAATAGCCAGTTGTATCTCACAATGCTTACTCCTAAGATGGGAACTACCTGGGTAGAGTTGGTCGGGGTGAAAGAGTTGGGATTGTCGATCCTCTTTCAGGGACTGGGATGGTAACATACCAATCGATCGGATTTTCGCCAGTAAATTGAACTTTTTTAGGATTCATCGTATATCCAGGCTGGAGTTCTAGCACTAGTCTAGTTGTCGTGCCATCAAACAAGCCTACTCGTAAAGATCTGAAGTTACCCGTTAATTTTTGGGTAACTGTTGGCTTGGGAAAGCCGATGCCTGGTAAATCAATTACCAGTCGAGTAGGGTTAAATAGCATCACTGCTTTGGGCTGAACACCAGCATCAGTCTTAAAATCTATGCGATTTCTGCTCGGATCGAATTTGTACGATGCTAGTTGACCCGCATGGGCTGGAATCGCCAAGACACAGAAACTAAAGACACTCAGCAGTAAAAATTGAAATCTCACTATATCTCATCCTTAACAGTGGAAACGTCGGCAGTAGGGTCGCGTTTGCCTATACCTGACGGTAGGCTCACACCAAGGCAATCACCTCTTTTCTTTGAGAAATAACCAGCGGTTGATTCTCAGTCACTAGCATCTATCTAGATGAATTTTTGGATCGGATTGTTTCTGGATTAACAGAAAAAATTAACATTTTGGGACTCTGTGGTAAGATACCATATATTTGGGGTAACAGGTCAAAATTTGAACTATAAGTCACTCCGAATCATTGAAGTGAAATCTAGATTAGTCCTAAAATTCTGACCTCGATCGACATCGACATTTAGGCTATTGCACCAGTCGAACTCATTGCTACTCTGACTGTCAAATCAACATGCTAGTTCCAAGCTGATATCGTCTAGCATGTGCAGATCGACCCCATTCATTGCCCCAACTAACTAAATCACAATTTCTTTCCAAATCCAAAGAGATTAGATTCCTGGTGGTAGATCCTTGCGAGCATAAGGCATCGATCGACGCAAAGTGTCTACAGCATACTTGATTTCCTGAGTAGGATCGACAGCACTCCATCCACCCGCAATATTCGGCATCCGGCTTTCAAAATGTAAGTGTGGTCCAGTAGAATTCCCCGTGCTGCCCACCAGCCCGATGACAGTGCCTTGAGCGATCGTCTGCCCTGCCTGAACAGATATCTCCGAAAGATGCCCGTAGAGAGTCTGCTGAGTGTCACTGTGCTGAATAATTATTGCTTTTCCATAGCCACCATTCCAACCTGCGGAGATCACAGTTCCAGCACCCGTCGCAACTACCGGAGATCCCGAAGGTGCGCCAATGTCTAGCCCAGAGTGAAAGCGACGATTGCCTGTGAGCGGATGGGTGCGCCACCCAAACCGTGAAGTAATCGGAGCCGGATTTGTGAGGGGATAGATTGAGGCTACAGGTGATTGATATCCCCCACTAGCGGCGGGGATGGGCTTGATTGGTTGCGTCGCGTTAGCAGCGGGGATTGGCTTGACTGGTTGCGTTGGAGTAGCACTAGCTGTCGGGTCGATTTTTACAGCAGGAAGTGGTTGTGGGACGGCTCGCCCCCTAATCATCTGAGTTAGTGGTAACGGCACGGGAATCTCCACTGAGGCTTCCCAATCAGATCCGATAGGAACGGCACTAATTTTGTAATTGAGTCCAGGGATTGTGGCGACATCACTCACCGATACATTTGTTTGGAAAGTGGGTGAGATTGCCACATCCGGCACGATTTGGATCGCGATTGGATCTGAATTGGTAATACTATTCACCACCGATACTTGAGTTTTTAATGTATTATTTGCTACGCCCATTTTGATGATCGGCGATGAGTTAGTAGCGGTTGTAGCCTGAGCACTTAGAAATGCACCAGTAATAATTAACAAACTCAGAGATATTTGTGTGCTCATATATACGTGACAATTAGTGGTAGAGTAACAGCCAAAACCTAAAAATTAAATCTGAAATCAGAACTTTGTCAGTATAGCAATATCCGATCGCAATAATAGTAGTTATCTCTATTTGTCGAGATCTCGATCGATTTTCGCGGGTAGTACTTGCTAGAAATTTTTGACCGCCATAGCTGTTGTCAGCAACCAAGTTTAATCGATCGAACTAAGCGGGGTTGGAGATTGATGATAGATAGTAGAAGTTCACGGGGGGTAACAAAAATAGAGAAAATCTGTTAACGTAAGGCAGATGGAAAAAACAGTGCCCGAACTAATAGCAGCAATTACCCCAGAAGAGTGGGAACAGGTGCCAGTAAGCGTCCTCAAGCTAATCGAAGAATTAGTACGACGGATGGATAAACTTGAGCAAGAAATGGGGCAATTGAAAGCTGAGAATGAGCTATTGAAAGAGCAACTAGCCAGAAATTCAGCAAATTCATCACAACCACCATCAAAAAATCCTCTAACATTTAAGCCAAATCGCAAGGAACCCACAGGGAAGAAGCGTGGCGGGCAAATCGGACACATCGGACACGAGCGAAAACTGTATCCGTTAGAAATGTGCCAAGAAATAATCGAGCACTACCCACAACAATGTAGTAAATGTGGATGCTCTGTTAGTGAAAGCATTGGCACTCAAGTATATCGACATCAAGTAGTAGAAGTACCACCAGTACAGCCAATTGTGATTGAACATCGATTCCATCAAATGACCTGTACTTGCTGCGGCACGGAAAATCAAGCACCAGAAATGGGCGAAATCATTGGCAAAGGCGGTTACGGCGCAAGAGTAGCAGCTTATGTGGGTCTATTTAGTAGTCAATACCGACAATCATATCGCCAGATTCAGAAAATCATGCAGGCAGTTTTTGGGATTGAGATGTCATTGGGGACAATCAATAACCTACGGACAGAAGTAAGTGAAGCCGTTAGTGTGGCAGTGACTGAGGCACAAGGGTACATTCAACAACAACCAATCGTAGGAGTAGATGAGACCGGATTCAAGCAACGGAATGGAGACGGTCAAAATGCCGCCAAGACCAGTGGCTGGTTATGGGTGGCGGTAACGCCATTGATAATTTGTTTTCAGGTGATTCTAAGTCGAGCTAGTACTGCGGCTCAAACTGTCTTAGGTGCCACTTTTGCTGGATTTATCACTAGTGACCGTTGCCCCGCTTATAACTGGGTAGATGTTACTAATAGACAAGTGTGCTGGGCACATCTAAAACGAGACTTTATTCAAATTTCGGAACGAGTGGGAGCATCAACGGAGATTGGTGAATCTCTGCTGGCGCAAGAGAAACTACTTTTCAATCTTTGGCATCAGTTCCGAAATGACCAACTCACTCGAAGTGATTTAGTGCAAGCGGTTGAACCTATTCGGGCTAAATTTTCGAGCATCTTACACGAAGCGGCTTCACTCCAGATTGGTGAGCATGAAAAAACACCCCTAGCTAAAACTGTGCGGACATGCTGTAATTTACTGAAGCTGTTCGATTCTTTGTGGTTATTTGTGCGTGAAGAAGGAGTCGAACCGACTAATAATGCAGCGGAAAGAGCGATTCGCCCTGCTGTAATTTGGCGACGTACTAGTTTTGGGTCAGATTCGGCTGCTGGCAGTGAGTTTGTGTCTCGTTTACTCACTGTTGTATCTTCACTTAATCTGCAAGAGCGTAATATTCTTGACTTTCTCGTTGAATCTGTCTCGGCTGCTCGTTCTGGTGAAATTCCACCTTCTCTTCTGCCTTAGCCCCGTGAACTTCTACTAATTCCCACATGACTAAAATTGCTTATTTAGAATGCCAAACTGGAATCGCTGGGGACATGTGTTTAGGGGCACTAGTAGATGCTGGCGTACCTGTAGAATATTTAAACACTCAACTCGATCGATTGGGGATTGCTACTGAGTACAAACTTTGGGCAGAGCAGATTCATCACAATGGTCAAATTGCGACTAAGGTACATGTAGATTTGACTGCGATAAATTCATCAAGCCACGAGCACAAACATGCTCATCACGACGAGCATTCTCACGACCACTCACACGAACACAATCATGAGCATTCCCATGACCATGACCACGAACATGGACATGCTCACCATCATCATCCCACACCAGTTGGCACTGTAGGCAGAGATTCAGACCACCATCACCATCATTACTACGATACGCCGCAGCGGAATTTACCCGAAATCGAAAAGCTGATTAACGCGGCAAATTTGCCTGCTAGAGCGACGCGGTGGAGTTTGGATGTTTTCCGTCAATTAGCGATCGCGGAGGGTGCTGTCCACGGAATTGAACCATCTGAGGTGCATTTTCACGAAGTTGGGGCGGTGGATGCGATCGTCGATATTGTTGGGACTTGCTTGGGTTTGGATTATTTAGATATTGACAAAATCTACTGTTCCCCGTTACCGACGGGTGGTGGTACGGTGCGTGCGGCGCATGGAGTTTTGCCTGTACCTGTACCTGCGGTGCTGAAATTATTTTCGGCTCGGCAGGTGCCAGTATATAGCAATGGGATCGATCGAGAGCTAGTTACGCCTACAGGTGCGGCGATTGCGGTGACTTTAGCGGCTGAATTTGGCGCACCACCAACGATGCAACTTCAGCAGATTGGTTTGGGTGCAGGGACGATTCAATTACCGATTCCGAATATCTTACGCATGTGGTTGGGTACTCAATCTGAAACTGGATCGGTATTAGCCTCACCCGTTCGTCAGGATTGTCTAGAAACGATCGAAGTTTTGACTACCCAAATTGACGATCTCAATCCCCAAGCGATCGGCTACATTTTCGATCTATTATTTAAGGCTGGAGCGGTGGATGTATTCACTCAACCCATTGGGATGAAAAAATCTCGATCGGGTATATTACTTACAGTTATTTGTCAGCAGGATCGATCAATTGAATGCGAACAAATTATCTTTAAGGAAACAAGCACACTAGGCATTCGTAAAAACTTTCAGATGCGATCGATATTGCCCAGAGAAATAGAGTCGGTGGTCACTAAACATGGCACTGTTCGAGTAAAGATTGCTCGAAATAATCTCGTGAGTGATGATTCGATTATCAATATTCAGCCTGAATATGATGATTGTGCGGCGATTGCTCAAGCACACCAAATACCCTGGAGAGAAGTCCATCAATTAGCACTAACAGCTTGGCGTGATTTAAACGACTAAATTAATCACCAAAACTATAACCAGCTCCAACTAAAATTCCGACATCAGCCGCTCTATTACTGGGGAATCCTGCATTCAGTCGTAGGGTTCCAGTCAGATTTCTCGATATTGGCAGATCGATTCCCCCAGAAATAGCTGGACTAATCGACAAACCTCGATCGTACCTCAACATTGCACCACCACCAATAAATGGTGAAACAATTGTTTTGCCAGCATTATTAAGAATCGGGAAATCAGCACTGACAATAATCATTGTCGTAGCAGCACTATTGCCCAAGATAATTGTGGCATCATGCAACGATAAGTTGTCGCTAAATTTAAGTTTACTCAAAATTACTAAACCACCCGATCCCAGGCTAGTCGTATCTCCGCTCAATCCAATCGCGCTACCAATCCCAATGTAGCTATTCGGGACACCGATATCTTTAGTTGCAGAATCTGGTTGAGCAGATACTGGTAAACCGATTGAGGCAATACAGCCAATCAATCCACAAAGACTTAATTTGAAGCAACGGATTAAATATTGAGACATTACAGATTGTTTGGAGGAACTGTCTAGTTATACGTTCAGAACCAGATAATGGATCTATGTCGATCGAATATTAATTAATATTATCTAAATCGAATTGTAGTTGGAGATTAAAAAAGATGAACAAACCGTTTGTCAGTAACCAATTTCAGATATAGATAGTAAGCTTGCGACCTTTGCAGCAACCGCTTTACTCAACTACTTGGACATGACTTCTCCCAAACGGATTGGTATTCTCACCAGCGGCGGTGATTGTGCTGGATTGAATGCCGCAATTCGGGCTGTTGTCCATCGGGCAATTGATACTTATAACTGGGACGTAATTGGCATCTTTCGGGCAACCCAAGGACTGATGGAACGCCCGATCGATGCGGTAAAATTGACGATACCCTTAGTCGATCGATTATTGGTAATGGGTGGTACCTATTTGGGTACGACAAATAAGGGCAACCCCTTCGCCTTCCCAATGGAAAATGGCGAACTGCTAGATCGATCTCCAGAAATTATCGACGGCTATCATCAGTTGGGGCTAGATGCCCTAGTAGGTATTGGCGGCGATGGTAGCCTTGCCATCCTCCGCAAAATCTGTCAACAGGGCAGCATGAACTTTGTAGCCATCCCCAAGACGATCGATAATGATGTCGGCGTAACCGAACACTCAATTGGCTTTGATACAGCCGTAAATATTGCTACAGAAGCCCTCGACAGGCTGCACTTTACCGCCGCCAGCCACTCACGAGCGATGATCCTGGAAGTGATGGGGCGCGATGCGGGACATATTGCCATTAGTGCCGGAATTGCTGGCGGTGCGGATGTGATCCTAATTCCCGAAATTCCCTACACCATCGATAATCTCTGCGAGCGGATCCGCCTCCGCCAGCTCGAAGGCAAGAATTATTCCCTAATTATCGTCTCCGAAGCAGTCAAAACTGAATGCGGTGAAATCGTCCAAGTAGATACTAATCGCTACGGCGGCATCGGGCACTATTTAGCGACCAAAATTGCTGCGGCAAGCGGGGCAGAAACGCGAGTAACCACATTGGGACACACCCAACGTGGGGGGATGCCATCACCACTCGATCGACTAATCGCATCCGCTTTTGGAGTCGCTGCGGTAGATCTAGTTGCAGAGGGGCAATTCGATCGGATGGTAGCATGGCAACGGAGAGAAGTAATTAGCGTCCCGATCGAAGAAGCAATTTCACTCTACTGCGCCGTAAATCCTCAAAGTACCCTAGTCAAAACCGCACGAGGTTTAGGCATCTATTTAGGCGACTAAAAAAGCCTCGCATGAAAATCCCCTCCTCTGCGAAGGCAGACGCTACGCGAACGGAGGGGTGCCCGCCAGGACGGGGTGGGTTAGATCTACGCTACTCACTAATTCGATCGATCCTGGGTACACTAAATCTGTAATTCAGTTTATTGGTGATGTCTGAGGATTCGATCGAAAGTATGCCATCTAATCCCAAGCATTCGGGTTTTATGAGTGCAAGCGGGGATCTACCCACCCCGCCCTACGGGCACCCCTCCGTTCGCGTAGCGTCTGCCTTCGCAGAGGAGGGGATTTTTCCCAGTGAGCGGCGGGAGATTATTGATTGTGATCGGTATTTGAAGGAGTTGGCGCGGAAATTACGGCAGAATATGACTTTGGGTGAGGTGTTGTTGTGGCAACGCTTGAAACGGAAGCAGATGCGGGGTTATGATTTTGACAGGCAACGTCCGATCGATCGATACATCGTCGATTTCTATTGCAAGGATTTGAAGCTAGCGATCGAGATTGATGGTAGCAGTCACGATGGCGAAGAAGCAAAGATTAATGATGAAATTAGACAAGAACGGTTAGAATCTCTGGGTGTGATATTTTTAAGGTTTACTGATGCTGATGTGAAGCAGAATATGGAAATGGTGGTAGATTCGATCGAGCTTTGGATCGACGATCGAGTTTAAAGTAAATTGATAGATAACAACATAAATATAGACCTAAACAGAGGTTCCTCAATGATAGAAACCACAATCTTAAAATATCTCCAGAAACTACCCGATTCACTTCAGCAAGAAGTCCTTCACTATACGCAATTTTTGCTAGAAACTCACAACAAAAGCACTTTTCTATCACAGAAGAAGCGACAAGCAGGCTTTCTAAAGGGTACATTTGCTTTACCCCTATCTGAAGACTTTAATGAGCCACTAGAAGATTTTCAGCAGTATGTGGAGTGATTAATCTACTTTTAAGTACTTGTGCCGAAGCATTTGAAACTTTCCCCAGTTTATACTGCGGCATATCCTGATTCAGATTGCGAGTAAACACATGGAAAATAATTCTCGGTGTACTCAGGAGCGAAGTAGCTCAGAAATAGGAGGATAAAAATCATTAAGGTAGGGTTTTTGCCCTTTCTGCTCACCCTGACTAGATTTGCGTAATTAGGCTGAAGCATGAAAAATCCCCTCCTCGGAGGGGTGCCCAACGGGCGGGGTGGGTCAGATCTTCGCAATCCCCAAGCAATCCCCGATCGGCAACACTTATAATAATGAGAAATGCACGATCGAGTATAGCGTAGTGATTCAGGCAGAGACATTAGAATTATTAGAATGGTCGCGATTGTGTCAGCAGGTGGCGACATTTGCGGCGACGAAGTTGGGGACGATTGCAGCGCGAAATTTGGTGATTCCCCAGCAGCCCAGCGTTAGTCTGAATCTATTGGCGCAAACGAAGGAAGTGTATGAGCTAGAAACCCGTCTGACTGGTGGGTTGTCCCTGGATGGGATTGAAGATTTTGGCGACGCGCTGGAACGGGCGGCGGTGCAGGGGATGCTGTCGGGAAAGGAGTTGCATGAGATTGCGACTACTCTAGCGGGAATGCGGAAGTTGCGGCGGACGTTGGATAGTGCGGAAAATATTCCGGTTTTGCAAGCTCTAATCGCTGATGTGCGGACGTATCCAGAGATCGAGCAGGATATTTATCATTGTATCGACGATCGAGGTGATGTTACAGATCGATCGAGTGCCAAATTAGCCCAGGTGCGGGTGCAGCTCAAGGGATTTCGAGAAAAGATCTACAAGCTGCTGAATAGCATGATTCAGCGTCACTCTAATGCGATTCAACAGCCATTAATCACGCAGCGGAGCGATCGATTTGTCATCCCTGTTAAAGCTTCCCACAAGGATACAATTCCTGGGGTAGTTCACGATAGTTCTGGAAGCGGTTCGACACTATATATAGAACCCCATCAGATCGTCAATTTGGGAAACCAAATGCGTCAGCTCCAACGCCAGGAACAGCGGGAAATCGAACTAGTGTTGACAGCTCTGACGGCGAAGGTGACTGAGGTTGTTGAAGATTTAGAACATCTGCTGGTAGTCGCCACCACGATCGATCTAGCGACAGCCAGAGCTAGATATAGCCTGTGGTTGGAAGCAAATCCACCAAGATTAATCGATCGCAACGAGAACGAATACATAACCCTCCGTCAGCTCCGCCACCCCTTACTGATCTGGCAACACCGCCACGAAGAAGGACCAGAAGTAGTCCCGATCGATCTGTCGATCCGTCCAGACATCCGCGTAGTCACCATTACTGGCCCCAACACGGGCGGTAAAACCGTTACTCTCAAAACCCTCGCGATCGTTGCTTTGATGGCCAAGGTGGGGCTATTTATCCCCGCTCGTGAGCCAGTCGAGATTCCCTGGTTTGACCTCATTCTCGCCGACATCGGTGACGAACAATCCCTCCAGCAAAGTCTCTCCACTTTTTCGGGACATATTCGCCGGATTGGGCGGGTTTTGGATGCAGTTGGGGATGGGGGTGTGGGAGATGGGGAGACGGGGGGACGAGGGGACGAGGAGAGGAGGGAACAAGGGAGCGAGGAAAAAAATATCGATCCCCCACACTCCCACACTCCCACACTCCCACACTCCCACCCCCCCACTTCCCTCATCCACCACGATGAAGTCGGAGCCGGAACCGATCCTGCTGAGGGTAGCGCACTGGCGATCGCATTATTGCAGTATTTAGCCGATCGAGCGACCCTGACGATCGCCAGCACTCACTATGGCGAGTTGAAGGCTCTCAAGTATCAAGACAGTCGGTTTGAGAATGCTTCCGTGGAGTTTGATGATGTCAAACTTGCGCCGACTTATCGACTATTATGGGGGATTCCAGGTCGATCGAATGCACTGTCGATCGCCCAAAGGTTGGGATTGAATCAGCAGGTAATTGATAATGCTAAATCTCAGGTAGTTCTCGGCGCGACGCAAGAAGTAAACGAGGTAATTGCTGGACTAGAAGCACAGCGACGGACTCAGGAAGCTAAGGCAAACGAAGCTGCTCAAATCCTCAAACAAGCGGAAGCGTTTTATCTAGAAGTTTCCCAAAAAGCGGCGCAACTGCAAGCGCGAGAACAGGAGCTGAAATTAAATCAAGAACGGGCAATTCAAGCCGCTATTGCCGAAGCTAAGGGCGAAATTGCTCAAGTAATTCGCCAGCTTCAGCAAGGCCCTCAGACCGCCCAGGCTGCCCAGCAAGCCACCATCGGACTAGATGGACTCACAAACCGACATCTCCAATCTCGATCGACTCCCAAGCCGCCTCCAGGCTTCAATCCGCAGATTGGCGATCGGATCCGCATTCCCAAGATCGGTCAAAAAGCCGAAGTCATCAGCAAGGTGGATGAAAATGGCAATCTCAATGTCAAATTTGGGATGATGAAAATGACTGTTGCCCTAGCTGATATTGAATCATTAACTGGTGAAAAAGCTGCTCCAGCGGAGAAGAAATCAGGCGCGAAAGTTGCGGGTAAAGTGATTACTAGATCTTCAGTTGTGGCAATTCGGACATCAGCCAATACCGTCGATATTCGGGGTCAGCGGGTGGAGAATGCCGAGCCGGAACTCGAACGGGGCATTGGACGTGCCTATGAGTCGGGGATTATGTGGGTAATTCATGGCAAAGGCACTGGTAAACTTCGCGAAGGCGTTCATGCCTTTTTGGGCTATCATCCGCAAGTGGCTCGATTTGAATTGGCAGGTGAAAAAGATGGTGGTGGTGGTGTCACGATCGCTTATCTTAAATAGTTGATAAGCCATGCATATTGATGAATCGACAAATATAGTTTACGTCATCACTGCCTATAATCCAGACCCAGCAATCTGGTTGAATAATTTTAGTACTAGGAAGTAAATGGATGAAATGTGTCCTTTGTAAACATGGAACTACCTATGCTGGCAGTGTTACCATCACTCTAGAACAAGATAATTGCATTATTATTCTTAAAGGCGTACCTGCTGATATTTGTGAAAATTGTGGTGAATATTATCTCAGCCAAAGCACTACCAAGTCTGTTCTCGATCGTGCCGAGAAAGTTATAGATGGAAATGCTGAAATTGAAGTTCTCCGCTTTGCCGCCTAATATTCTGAATAGCTTGTCCTGTTTTAAATTTCAGATTGGCTATTGGTAATCATATTCCAGATTTTAATCAGCCAATTTTCAACTTGGAGAAATAGTCGATCGATCCATTCTAGTAATTGAGCAATTGGCGATCTACTGTAGCCAATTTGTTCAGCTTCTGTCTCAATCCAGTCTGGATTGTGTTCGACATTTTGAAAAATTCTGCGGTCTAATTTACCTGAACTTTGTCTAGATTGATGTTGATTATGAGTAACTTCACTGATCCTGCTACCATCGTGAACGATCGATCGATCGCCTGAAGCTAAATGGCTAATGCTACTTTCACCACGTTCTTCTATTCTTGTTAATTGAAATTCTGCTGGTTGATGAATAAGTTGACCCCGTTCAAACTCATCAAAATCTGTGGCGGGAATAGATATATACTCTCGATAATAACTCCACCAGCGTTTTAACCACCCTGGCTGGAACTCGATCAATTTTTGTTGAATTGAGCTATCTGGAGCAATAAGTGATTCTGACTCATGAATTGGTGGAAGTTGGGGCAAGTCTAGAAATCGATCTATTCTTGGCGGCTGTGGAGTGAAATCATAGCTAGCAGAAGCAATCTGACGCGGCGATTCTGATGTGATTCGATCTAGGTTAATATCACTTGATTCGGTAGTTGATGATGATTTAACAGTAAGATTTTGGAGCCAATCTTGGAATCGATTCACCACAGGCGACGCTACGCGAACGAGTAAATTTGGCGATCGATCTTCACCGCTGGCGATTGCTAGTTGTGGTCGATCGGATCCATTTGTGAGTGATAATTGTTGGGTACCAACTAATTGAGCAGGTGAATGCCGATTCTCTTTGTGCGAAGGCAGACGCTCCGCGAACAGAGAGGCTCCGCCAACGAGTATTTCGCCTGTACTCCACTGATACCATTCGATCGCTAGATCGCTGCCAATTCTGCGGCGAATTTCCTGCTGCTGGGAGCTGGTGAGAATATCTAGGATTTCATTTTCAGTGGTTACTAATACTAACTGTCGATCGATTAAGAGCGAACTCAATCCTTGAATAATCGGCTTTTTAGTAACTACTTGTTGAGATCTGCGGGGGCTATATGAAGCGATTTCCCAATCATCCGTATCAGAGTCATAATATCCCAGATTAGATGAGTCTTCGCTGACAACAATCGCACGGCTACTTGTCGTAACTGACTGTTGACGACTTCCGCCCCACGAATCTGCTACTGTCACGGATCCACGCTCGGCAATTACAATCGGATATCCAGCATCTACAACCAACTCTAGAGCCTGTTCGATGTTAATATCGGAAACTGGTGCAAGTACTGGACTTTCTGCTGGCGGGGTAATTTGGGGCTGAAACAGTTTGGTTGTCTGAGCGAGCAAGTGGAAGGGATACAGTAATGCTTGTCCACTCCAAACGACGGCTACCTTGATATGTCGAAAACCCTGAGCGCAGGTATCCTTGAAGCGACTAGTACGCTTGTTGATAAAGGTAAAAACTCGGCTTTGGTAATTTCCAGACATACTCACACCTTAAACCATTACATGAAACTTATAGAAACAGACTCAAAGCTTACTTCTGAGTACTAAAACTATCTACTATTCACCATCCACCATTCACCATTCACTAATTTACTGATTCTAGCGAACTTATGAATGATTCCGAGAAAAGTTTTGTGTCTTCGCTGCTGGCAAAAATTGAGCGATTGCGAGGCTTGAGTCAGATTGATATCTTACCTGATTGGCGGATGTCTCTGGAGTGTGGATCTCTCGATACCGATCCCAGTCAGTGGGAGCGAGTGAGTCTAAATGACAAGGGGCAAATCGCCTGGGAACGCGGGCGACAGGAAGTCTGGCTGGCTCAGACATTGGTAATTCCGGCTCAGATTCAAGGTTATCCAGTTAGCGGTTTAGTTTGTCGGTTGGCGTTTACCTGGTGGGCGGAGTTGGCGCAGGTATTTGTCGATGGAGTATTGGTACAGGAGGGGGATTTATTCGATCACAGTCCGCGCGTGTTGTTGATGTCCGCTGCGGTGCCTGGAACGACTCTGGATCTGCGAGTTCGATTGGTGAGTCCTGGACATGATATCGGTGCTTTGATGCGCTCTCAGGTGATTTATGAGTCCGTAGATTCGTTGGCGGAAAGCCCGCTCCCCTGGAGAATCGATCCTGAGCCTGGTTGGTTGGCGGATGAGTTGGCGGTGCTGGTGAAGCAGGTGGGGCATTTTAATCCGTCGTTGTTGGGTGATGTGGGGGGTGTGATTGATTCGATCGATTATGATTTGTTGACGGTGGATGGTGGGCAGTTTATTCAGGCTGTGTTGGAGGTTAAGTGGCGGGTTAGTTTGATTGTGGGTGGTGGAGATCTACCCACCCCCCCCTGCGGGTACCCCTGTCTTGAAAAGGTGCTCCACTTGGGGGAACCCCAAGACCGCACTTTTCGCTCCCAAGAGGGGATTTCCCCTGCGATATTTCCGAGGGTAAAGACTATCCAACTCCTTGGACACGCTCATCTTGATATGGCGTGGTTGTGGGAGGTGGCGGAGCGGACATTTCGATCGACATTAACACTCCAGCAGCTATTCCCCGATCTGACTTTTTGTCACTCTACGCCTGCGTTGTATGAGTGGATGGAACTCCATCAGCCGGAGGTATTTGCAGGTATTTTTCAGCAGGTAAAAGCAGGCAAATGGGAGATAGTGGGTGGGATGTGGATTGAGCCAGATCTTAACTTGATTTCGGGGGAATCGATCGCGCGGCAAATTATCTATGGACAGCAGTACAACAAAGCTAAATTTGGTGAGGTAACTAGAGTTTCATGGCTACCTGATACGTTTGGATTTTGTCATCAGTTACCGCAGTTGCTCAAGCAGGGCGGGATCGATTATTTTGTGACGCAGAAGTTTTTGTGGAATGATACCAATCAATTTCCCCATCAATTATTTTGGTGGGAATCGCCGGATGGTAGTCAGGTTTTGAGTCTGATGTCGTCACCAATTGGGGAGGGTATCGATCCGCTCAAGATGATCGATTATGCTTGTAAATGGCAGACTGAGACAGGGATAAATGAGTCGCTGTATCTCTTTGGCGTAGGCGATCATGGGGGTGGACCAACCCGTGATATGTTGGAAATTGCCGATCGATGGTCACACTCTGACGTATTTCCCAATTTAGAATTTACGACGGCGGTTAAATATCTAGATAAGTTATCGGATAGAACCAATAGTCAATTACTCCCAGTCTGGAAAGATGAACTATATCTAGAATTCCATCGTGGCTGTTTTACCACCCACGCCGATCAAAAGCGATCGAATCGTCAGTGCGAGGATTTATTATATCAAGCTGAACTCTGGTCATCTTTAGCTTGCCTTGTTACAAAACAATCCTATCCTGACGCTCTGAAATTGCAGATCGAAACAGCTTGGAAACAGACATTATTTAATCAATTTCACGATATCATTCCTGGTACGGCGATCGAACCTGTTTATGTGACTGCAAATCAAGGTTGGGCAGAAGTAGAACAAGTCACGACGGGGATTATTAGCAATGCCTTGGGTGATATTTGCGATCGAATTAATCTTCCAAATCCGCCAGTAGAGGGTGCAATTCCGATCGTTGTTTTCAACGCCCTCAATTGGCAACGGAGTGAAGTAATTGAGTACCCATTAGACAAAGAAACCCGACTTTTTGGAAAAGTCGGGTTTCTGGATGCGGCACAAGTCTTTGATGCAGAAGGAAATCTATTACCCAGTCAATCAACCGCAGAACACATCCTATTTCTCGCAACAGATTTACCCAGCGTCGGCTACAGATTATTTTGGCTGTCACTGAAAGATCCCCTCTTGGGAGCGAAAAGTGCGGTCTTGGGGTTCCCCCGTCTTGACTCACCCTTTTTGACGGGGAACCCGTCCAAAGGTGAGTCGCAAGTGGAGCACCTTTTCAAGACAGGGGTACCCGCAGGGGGGGGTGGGTTGATCTCCGCCGCAACCCAAATAGTAGCTTTCAGCGACTTTATTTTTAAAAACCAATTCATAGAAGTAGCAATTAACCCCGAAACTGGGGATATCGCCAGCATTTACGACATCCTCAACCACCGCATCATCTCCACAGGTGCAAATCAACTCCAAGCCTTCCAAGACGGCGGACAATATTGGGATGCCTGGAATATCGATCCCAAATACGCCGAAAAACCACTGCCACCAAGCAAATTGAAGTCTATTGAGTGGATTGAAAACGGTGCAATTCGTCAACGAGTGAGAGTAGTCAGAGAATTGGCTGGATGTGATTTTATTCAAGACTATATCTTGGATGCTCACAGCTCGATCATTCGCATCGCCACCAGCGTCAATTGGCAAGCGGAACATATCCTAATCAAAGCCAATTTCCCCCTAAATCTTACTGCGGACATCTCCATATCTGAAGCTGCTTGCGGCGCAATTGAACGTCCTACTATTCCTAAAACACCGATTGAGCAAGCTAAATGGGAATTGCCGATGCACCGCTGGGCAGATCTGACAGATCGAAGCGGTGAATATGGCGTGAGTGTTTTGAATGATTGCAAATATGGCTACGATGCTGGAGCTGATTTTTTGAGATTGACTTTACTCAGAAGTAGTGAGTGGCCAGATCCGATCGCTGATAAAGGCTATCATCAGTTTACCTACGCAATTTATCCCCACAGTGGCAGTTGGCAGGCTGCTCAGACGGTGAGAAAGGGGTTGGAGTTGAATTCACCATTGCAAGTAGTTCGGATGGGGAGACGGGGGGATGGGGGAACTGGGGGACTGGGCGCAAGTGGTAGTTTGATCGATCTTCAGGGGGAAAATTTAGTAATTATGGCGTTCAAACCTGCTGAAAATATAGACGAGTCTTGGATCTTGCGCTGCTATGAGTGTTATGGGGTTGAGGGAGAAATTAAGTTAACAGGGGATCTGGATTTGAGGATCGATCGAGTGGTAAATTTACTCGAACAACCAATATCAGCGCAAGTAGATCTGATTGTCAAACCCTGGCAAATTCGGAGTTTTGGGATGAAAAGCCCGTATTTAGAAGGGTGCTTGAATCCCTGATACCGCCAACGAGATAAGAATATTTGCTTCGTTCATCAACCACCCGCTACTAAAGTGCAGGCTACTAGCTCAAGTCCACTTAAGTGGACTTAATCACACTAGCCCGCGATTTATCTGCGGGTGGTTGATGAACGAAGCTAGAAGCTACTAGGCGAAGACTTTTAACTCGTTGGCGGTAGCAGAGCGTTTGCCTGTGCCTACGGCAGGCTAACGCCAAGAGCAATAGCCTTTCCGCCAGGAAAACTCAGATTATTTAATTTCTTGCTCTACCTTCGATTCGTCCCCCATAAACTCATCCATGCCGATATTGCTGCCATCCTGACTAATACCTTCGCGCTTGAATACTTTCTTGACTGTCAACAGCAAAATCTTCAAATCCAACCACAGACTCCAGTTATCCACATACCAGATATCAGATCCAAGTTTTTTATCCCAGCTTACAGAATTTCGTCCATTTACCTGCGCCCAACCAGTAATTCCTGGCAGCACATCATGACGGCGTGCCTGTTCAGAATTGTACCGTGGCAGGTATCTTACTAGAAGTGGACGCGGACCGACAAAACTCATGTCGCCCAGCAATACATTCACCAGTTGCGGTAGCTCATCTAGGCTAGCCTTCCGAAAAAATTGCCCCAGGGGAATCAGTCGCTCTTCATCCGAAAGCAACTCGCCTTGCGCGTCACAATCACTAGTCATTGTCCGAAATTTGTATACGGTGAAGATCCGACCATTTTTACCAGGACGCTCTTGGGTAAACACAATTGGACTACCCATCCGCAGCCGGACGAGAATTGCGACTACGACCAAGATCGGGGAAAATAGCAGTAGTAGCAATGCAGCCATCGATCGATCTCCGATGACTTTGATCGCTAGACTGATGCGGTAAAGCCAGTTATTGGCAAGTTTTTTAGTTGTCATGGTCGATCTTTCGTCGGTAGTTATTATCAGAGCGATGGATCTGGGTACAGCTCTAACTAATATTTATATTTCCCATTAACTGCCTCAGCATTGCTAAAACACAAGAATTCTTTCACTTTTGACCTGTGAGCGGCAAAAGGAGTTACCCTCTATAGTTTATACAGCACTATTGCTGCGGACTGCAAACATTTAAAATAAGTAAGTCCACCTAGCTAGATCCTCGAAAATCGACAGCGCATCATGAATAAGATTATCTCCGTTCCTAGTCAACCAATTGTCAACTTATCGGCACAGTCAGCACGTACTCAGTTTGAGACGGAGCGGATCCAGGAAGTCTTAATTTTACTGACGAGTTTAATCGGGCGAGAGGAAGCGACAATCAAATTAATTATCGACTGTCTATACGACATCGGCTCGGTTAACATCATCAACAAAAAGGTGCGATTTCGTCCCGTAAATTCTGTGGCGAGATTTATTGCGAAAAGATCGAAGCCAGTTGCGAAGGTATTTGCTTGGCGATGGTTTTGCAAGAACTGTCCCCAGCTAATTGCTCAGTGGCTATATCGTAAGGTGAAGTTTCAGTAATTTAGAAACTAACTTGATACATCTGAAATAGTTCGCCCGATTGCGTTTTAGTCACTTTTCCACCCGTTTCTTTAACTAGTTCGGTAAATTGTTCCAGTGGCGATAGAAATACTTCTGCACCTAAGTACATTTCCAAAATTGCCCAATTTTCAGCAAGTTCGGCAGTTGGATCGATCGCATCAAACACAAATACTCCGTCTGGTTTCAATACTCGCTTGACTTCTTCCAATACTAGCTTCCAATATTCTGGCGGATAATAGCAGCTAAATCCAGTTGCGATCGCTCGATCGAAGGTATCATCTTCATATCCCAATTGATGAGCTGCTCCCGCTTTTACACCTTTAAATAACTTAGAATTTAACTGAGATCCCCGTGAATTGAGCGCGTTTCGAGCAGTAACCCCAATCTCTTGTCCATAAAAATATGTCTCCCATTCTCGCCAGTTATAAATCAAGAAGCTGACACCGCAGCCAATATCGAGACAGCGATGATTCTTTTTAAATCCAGCTAGTTCCCAAAATGGTGAGGTGACTTTATCACTAAGATTACGACTAATCCACTCTCTAAAGATTGGCATCGCTTCTACTTCTGCGGGCAGATCGAATGGTTCTTGCTTAAATTCTCGCTCGAATCTCTGCTTAACTCGATTGATTTCATCCGCCCAATCGTGGGCTTGTGTCGGTAAGGAACTGTACATGGATAATTAATTGAGAATTGAGAATTGAGAATTGAGAATTGATAGATCTGTAGGTTGGGTTGAAGAATGAAACCCAACACACTAAGCTAGAATTTACTTCTGGTTTTTCAAATACTCAAATACTGACTTATCACCGAGATCGGGTGGAATTGCTTGAATAGCTTTGGGGATCGCAAATACTAGAAACAATCCTGCCCAAATTGCTAATAAGCTAGCTTCAATATTTTGAGGAATTAAATTAGTCAAATGTCCCAATAATAACACTGGAACTAAAAATGTGAGAATCTTGGTTTCAAATCTGTTGAAACAAAAAGCTTCCTTAAAAAATATCCCCGTCAGTGCCGCAAACGTAAATCCGATCCCCAAAATTGTGATTGGATGCTGATAAACGATCGATCCAATTGGCTGCTGATAATATATCGCACAACCGATCGCACTCACACTCCCAATCGCCCAAAATACTTGCAGCGCACGATGCAAAACTGCCATGTAAATATGAATTGTCGCCAGTGCAATTCCCAATCCAATCGAGAAGGTAATATACAAAAATGTGATTAGATCCAACACACTTGAGTTCGCACTATCCGGCTGACTTAATTGCGATAATGCAGCAATTGTCCCAATCCCAAAACTCACTGCCGCCACCATCAAAGCACTGCGATAAATTACCACACTCTGACGATCTCGATCGGTAACTGTAAATGTGCCAAACTGTCCTTGATAGACTTCTGATTCGATCGTTTGCATATATTACATTTTTATAGTTTTGTGCGTATTGTGGGGTCGGGTGGGTTTGAATTAGAGTGTTAGTACAATCGACATTAGATACATAAACAAAGCCATCTACAGATCTATGTCTCTTCATTCCCGAAACTGTTGCTGATAAGCTAGATAAATTGCCTCGATGGTGAGGTGAGAATCTACTGTTGGTGGTTTGTCGTCAATCTCGATCCGTTCTAAAAGTTGATTCGCTAATTTATCACTAACGCTCTTTCTAACGTTGGGAGCTAATGCTGGATAACGGTAAAGATATTTACGAACTGTGGCAAATTGTTCGGGTGTGAGTGCTGCAATCTTACCTGTTTCAATGATCCGAGTTGCAACATCTGTTGCTGCTAGAGAAATCTCGATCTTTTGCTTGGTAACTGCTTGTCCTTCTTGAATCAAGATTGTACCAGCCACCCAGTCACCCAGTCGCTTTTCTTGAGCAGAAAATAGAATAAATAAGAATCCTAAACAAAGAATATCATCGATCGGACGGAGTAGCGATCGCAAGATTGATTGTTGGATGCCTACATTTCGACCATCTTCCCTGATTACTCTGATTTTAACATATCTCTTACCTGGAGTTTGACCCCGCCACAAGGTTTCAAAACAAATAAAATAGCCAATATACACTCCAAATAAAATCAAGAGTTGAATCGCCGTCAGCCAAAGTCGAATCGATTCAGATTGCAACCAAGCTATTTGAGTAAATAAAAATATCCAAATTATTAAAATTACTAATAGAATCGAACTCCAAATTAGATAGTCAATAACTAGGGCGTAAGTGCGATTGCCTAATCCAGCCAGGACAAACTCTAATTCGACACTTTCTGGGGTGCGAGATTTAACTCGATTTAAGAATTTCATACGGCATTGATGCTAGCTAGATAGTTAAGTCGCCACCTTCACGTCGATTGCGAAGATCGTAATAAACGATCGATTTAATTATTTGCCAGAACGGCATAATAAATAATTCGCTGATTAAATTGAGTATGACACCGCCCAAAATTAAAGCACCACCAATCGCTTGAGTTGCTACATCCGTGGAAGCACTAACCATCACCTGACCGACCAAACCAGGTCCACTGCCTAGTGTATTAATTGGAATCATCATTAAAAAGGCGATCGTTACAATTAAGATTACCCTACCTACAGCCGTCGAAATCAACTGCTTACTCCGCGCAATACTAGCATTTGCCGATCTATTTTGTTCAACAGCTAGAGGTAATTCTGCCACGAACCAATAGGCATAATAGCGGATCAAGATCCCCAGCAGTAATAAAATTGCACCGATTACTGAGAGGGTAATAATGATTATAGCAAAGGGGTTTTCAACTGTTAATTTGAGTCCATAGATGATGATTGCCGTAATAATCAGGACAGCAACGATCAGCGCAACATAAGCAACAAGAGCGATCAAAGAAATGTACAGGCTAATCAACAAAGAAAGTCCTAAAAACCCCCAAATTCGCGGTAGTAACTTTTTGGTAGCAGCATCGACAGTTTCTGGTTCATCGATCAGTTCTTGATAAGCTAATCGACAAATCACAGCTCGATCTGTGGCATATCTAGCCGAAAAATACAAAGTGCCAACGAGCCATCCAATCACCACTGGAATAGCCACTAGCGGAGAATTTGTGATCGCGTACAAACCAGCACCGACAATTCCCGCTATGACCATTGCTAGCAAGATTGCGAGCACCCAACCAGTTGCTCGCAATGACACTTGAAAGTAACGCTTAAAATTGGATTTGTATAAAGTGATGCTGGTAGTCACAACATTACCAATACTGAGTGTACCGACTGGATCGTAATTATTTTTTGCCATCGATCGATCTATTTAAAGAACTGCTGAACACTGGAGAGATTTGCGGTATCGCGAATCACCAGAAATACTCCCAATCCTAGCAGTAAAAATAGACCAGTTTGCATCACAGTTTCTTGGATTTTCATCGGCAATGGTTTGCCCAACAATCCTTCAAGCAGTAAAAACGCCAGTTGACCGCCATCTAAAGCAGGTAATGGCAGCGTATTCATTACGGCGAGATTAACGCTGATTAGTGCGCCAAATTGCAGCAGTCCAGCGACATTATTCTCGGCAATACTCGAACCAATTTCCACAATTTTGATTGGTCCCGCAATTTGAGTTGCTGTTTCACCAAAATTGGTGACTAATTGAGCTAAACCTTGAACGGTAAGTACAATCACCCGTTCAAATTCCACAGCTCCTTTTTTCATTGCATCAATTAAATTAATCGATCGATCTATAATTACATCAGCATTTGGTACTAGTCTGACACCAATTTGACCCTTATTATCAGCACTAGCATCGGGCGTGACTTGAAGGTCCAATACCTTTTCACCGCGCTGAATCTGGAAGGTAATTGCTTGATTGGGATGGTTCTGAATCTCTGCCATCAATTTGTTAATGGCTGGTCTGCCCTCACCCAGTTTCTCACTATTAACCGCCAAAACTGCGTCATTAGCTTGAATCCCCGCTTTACTCGCCGCGCTCAATTCATTGGTGATTCCGGCGACGGTGACACCAGGATGATAGTCAATCTGCTGAAATCCAATCACGCTGACCTGGACTACGAGCAAGAAATAAGCAAAAATGAGATTGGCAATCACACCCGCACTGATCACAATCGCTCGATCGAGAATTGGTCGATTGCTGAGTAAATTAGGATCTGTTGGAGGAATATCGCTCTCAGGATCGTCATCGGGAAAACCCACGTAACCACCCAAAGGCAAGGCTCGGAGGGCATACTCAGTTTGCTTACCCTGATACTTTAATAATACTGGCCCAAAACCGATCGAGAATTTATTGGCATATATTCCCTGTAGCCTCGCTGCCAGAAAGTGACCCAACTCATGCACGAAAATTAATAACGCTAGAACTCCAATCGCCGCCAGTGTTGACATATTTTCCCTTATTTCTGACCTTTATGTTCTCATTCTAGTCAAAATCAACGGTTAAATGCTAAAATAGTAAGTTGCAAAATTTAATCAAAGTTTTCAGTATTCATGACCCTAACCCAAGAACGCAAACAAGAAATCATGGCCGCGCATCAGTTGCACGCAACCGATACAGGTTCCTCCGACCTCCAAGTCGCCATGCTAACTGAAAGAATCAATCGTCTCAGCGAACACCTCAAAACCAACAAAAGCGATCATGCTTCGCGCCGAGGTTTATTGAAAATGATCGGTCAACGCAAGCGTTTACTGGCATTTATCAACACTGAAAGCGTTCAACGTTACCAAAATCTCGCGGACAGCCTCGGTATTCGTCGCGCCAAATAGTACTCATCGGATAGTAACTAGTAGCTAGTGACTAAAAAGTAGTGGCTAGTGACTAGTAGCTATAAGGTAGTGCTAGACAGCATTTTACGTTATAAATAAGGATACTTACTCGATCGTCAACACCAGATAATTATGCCTGCTGAGAATCCCCGCCCATCGGTACCATTCGAGCCGAAAAAAAATAAGCAGCGGAAAACAGCCGCCCAAAAAGGAACAACAATTGTCAAACCAGCTACCCCACCCCCAGCAATGGCAGAGCAGGGTTCTGGATTTATTCCTGAG
The DNA here is from genome assembly GCA_031387665.1 of Chamaesiphon sp. OTE_75_metabat_95. GTDB lineage: Bacteria > Cyanobacteriota > Cyanobacteriia > Cyanobacteriales > Chamaesiphonaceae > Chamaesiphon. The sequence goes on from JANNDL010000003.1 coordinate 66,889, forward strand.
ATTGTCAGTCAGCGGATGATTCGACGGGTGCTGGTATTTTGTGGCATTCCGGTACTGATGGGGATGTCCACTTTTATTATCGGTTACTTGGCGATCGCCAATCACTGGTTTAGACTGCCCAATACAGTTGTGTTGTTACTAAGTATGGGCTGCTTAGGCTTGAGCGTGCTCGGATTAACCTATGGGATTCTCTCCGCCTGTTGGGATGAAGAGGAGGATAGCGTCGGTAGTCTCCTCGGCATAGCAGAATTCAAAATCAACTTCGGCAGAATGAAGGCTGCATATCGCGCCTCCAAAGAAATGGAAGCTAGCAATCGCTAATTGTATGAGTCAAATCCATCCAACTGCTGCGATCGAGTCTGGTGCTAAAATTGGTGCTAATGTCTCGATCGGTCCATTTTGCTACATCCGCCACGATGTAGAGATTGGGGACAACTGTATTTTAGATGCTCATGTGACCCTATTGCCGTACACCTCGATCGGTCAAAATTGCCACATACATGCAAATGTCGTCCTCGGCGATACTCCTCAAGATGTCGGCTTTAAGGATGAGCCGAGCTACGTCAAAATTGGTGACAACTGCACCCTCAGAGAAGGCGTAACCATTCATCGCGGTACCAAACCAGGTACAAAGACAACTGTTGGTAATAACTGCCTCTTGATGGCATACAGCCACCTCGCCCACAATGTCCAACTCGGTAATGATGTGATCGTCGCCAACGGCGCACTCTTAGCAGGTTACGTCGAAGTTGGAGATCGGGCATTCATCAGTGGCAATTGTCTAGTTCATCAATTTGCCAGAGTCGGTAGACTGGTAATGATGGCAGGTGGTTCGGCAGCGCACAAAGATATTCCCCCCTTTTGCATGACGCGCAGTACCATGCTGAATAAGGTAATGGGGTTGAATAGTATCGGCTTACGCCGCGCTGGATTTAGCTCAGAACAAAGGTTGATACTCAAACGCGCCTTCAAAATTCTGTATCAATCCAATTTACTTATACCTGAAGCTTTAATCAGATTGGAGACTGAATTCGATTCACCACTAGTCACCGAAATCTGTGACTTCATCAAAACTTCTCAACGTGGTATCGCTGGCTATGTGCGTCAACGCCAGAGCGAAATTAGTGAATAGTACTGCTGCCTAGATTTAGAGGGTCATAAGAACCCTTATAGGTCGTAAATATTTTGTAGCCTGGAAAAACTATAGCAAAACCAACCCGACTATCGATCGATCCAGGATAACGATGAGGGGCATCGTCGGGTTCATGCCCGCCAAATTTTAATACAACTAATCCGCACCAAATATAGACACCAGGGAATAGCATATCCATGTTGTACGCGATCGCACGCATTCGTTCTCTGTGTGGATCGTTTTTATTTGCGATGGTGGATTCAGAAGCGAGTATTGTCATCGTTTTGCTTCATTTTCTGAGGTTTTAACCTATACAATAAGTACTTAGGCGAAATTAATTACATAATTTTCGCCAAATTCTTTAAGAATTTTTTCAACAGATGACACTAGTACTTCCCAGCTAGAGTAGGCATCTATTGGAAGCCATTCATACTTGACAAATCGCCATAGAATTT
>JANNDL010000026.1:0-6638 GCA_031387665.1 Chamaesiphon sp. OTE_75_metabat_95
CGCGCCGTCATCCAGTTAATATTGCCGCGCATGGTATTGATTTCACCATTGTGGGCGATGTAGCGATAGGGATGCGCCCGCTCCCAACTGGGGAAAGTATTGGTACTAAACCGCGAATGCACCAACGCCAACGCGCTCTCCATATCAGGATCTTGGAGTTCGGGGAAATATTGCCCCACCTGCACGGGCATCAACATCCCCTTGTACACGATCGTCCGAGCCGATATACTCGCTACATACCAATGCACATCGATATTTGCGGCTCTAATTGCCGTATGCGCCAGCTTGCGAATCACAAACAATTTCCGCTCAAACGCTAACTCATCAGCCAATTCCGGCGATTTAGCAATAAATACCTGCTGCATAAACGGTTCACTCGATTTCGCCGTCTCACCCAACGAACTATTATCCGTCGGCACATCCCGCCAACCCAATACCTTCAAGCCTTCCGCCGCGACAACTTCCGTGAAGATCTGCCGACTCTTCGATCGAATCACCGGATCTGGCGATCCATACACCGCACCAACTCCATACTGTCCCGCTGCGGGTAATTCAATCCCTTCAGCCGCCGCCACCTTCTGCATAAACTTGTGAGGCACCTGCATCAAAATCCCCGCCCCATCTCCGGTATTCGTCTCGCATCCACACGCGCCGCGATGATCGAGATTCACCAATATTGTCAGTGCTTGCGCCACAATCTGATGCGACTTCGCCCCTTTCATCTGCGCGATAAAACCGATACCGCAAGCATCGTGTTCAAACTGCGGATCGTATAAACCTTGTTTGACGGGGTGACTAGTGTTCATGGATTGAGGGCGTAAGAGTGAAGGATCGGGCTGATTTTAGAGCCTACTATTTTCTAACGCATTTTCACTCCCAGGGTAGCTACTGATACAAATATTTAACCTCTGTTCAGGTTCTGACTGTTGGGGTCGAGAGCCAAGAGGTATGATCGAAATCAAGTAAATTCTTCTTCAGGCTCCGACAGAGTTGCAGTTCAGATAGATCGTTATACAGCTTAAATTAATTACATGAGATGGACAAAATACAAAGCTGCCTTGAGAACAGCCTCCGCCATATATTATTTAGGGTGGAATAGCCTTAGTCTTAGTGAAGAGATTGCATTACAAAGCAACTCAGAGTTCCGCGAGCGAGTTGAAGAATATGTCAAACGGATGAGAAATGGAGAAACTATTAGAATGCTTAGAAGATCAAGCCATATAGTTATAGTTTTGGATAAGCCTTTGTATCAATACATAAGTATTTTAAGTACTCTGCATAACCAGTATGAACATGTTTATGTTAGGTTCCTATGTGATGGCCCCATACCCCCAATATCGCACTTCAGCATATGGCTACAAGGATGCGGAATTATACACGAGTGCTTAAATATACCTGTCAATGAATGGGAAGAATGGAAAAAACGACCAGATTACAAAGGGGAATAAAAATCATAATCTGCTGTAAATGAATAGGATTTAGATGAAAATAAGCATGGATAATTTCAAAGAACTTAGAATCTTAGTTGCTGATGATGACATAAAAACGGTAACTAAAATCAAAAATATTTTAGAAAAAAATGGATGTCAAAATATTACGGGGAAATCTAAAATTTCAGCTCTTACAGAACTCGAAAATTTTGAGCTTGTCATCCTAGATATTGTCTGGATTGGAAATACGAAGCCGGAGTATCAAGCAAATGACTATTTTGGAGTCAGCGCAGCTAAATATCTGCGAGAATTTTCACCAAGTTGTAAAATAATTTTGATGTCGAAATACTTTTATGAACTCGATCACTTAAAAGAGATTAGTCAAGTATGTGATAATTTCTTTAGCAGCAATGGAGATGCTACTGAGATATTTATGAAAATTATGAGAACTGCTTCCACATCGGAATTTTCGAGAGCACTTCTTCTCACCGAGGAAGTCCTGAACGAAGTTGACAAAGATGGAAATAATCCTAGCTTAGTCGGGATAAGTAATCAAGTTCATGCTGACTTTCTTAGAGAAGTCAAATCTATGGTAGAAAACCTGCATAGGGCAAATTTTGTTTTACTAAATGAATCAATTAACAATATAACTGCTTCTTTACGTGATAGTGCTGCTACAATCAATAAATCCCTTCGAGAACTAATTCAGGAGATAAAGTCGATGGCAAATGATCCCAAGAAGGTTTCGATGACTTTTAACGCACCTGTACAAGTTGCTACTGGAAATATTGAGGGTAGTTTAGTAGTTAATCCAAATCCTAAAACGCCAGAAGAAGCTGCTAAGGAGATTCAAGACTTGTTAATACATTTTCAGGAATCTAATCCTACAGATATCGAAGCTGCTGTAAATCAAGAAATCATCCGGAACCCGACATTCAAATCTCGCTTGCGTAATGCCTTGAAAGAAGCAGGATTAGAAACAGCGAAAGTCATCTTTGCTCCGCTTGGTATTGGTATTGAAGCAGTCAGAGGCTGGCGTGACGCAGAGTAAAGTTCGTTCAGTGAGCCGCAAGCTTTTACAACATTTGTGGTGAGATTGAGGCTCGATCAATTACCTATTTCGAGAAACTCAACAATTTCAGTGTTTGAGGTTCGATCGATCGCTGTTGAGGAGCATTTTTATATGCTGTCGGAATAATCGATCGATCGATTCTCTTGGGTTTGGTCGATTGTGGTTGATTCGATCGATCTTTGGTGCGATGGTTTTGGGATCGATCGAACATCACACCCCAACAACCCATAAGTTATAATCGACATACGAGACTCAGACACAACCGTATGACTAGCAGCGAAATTAGCTATACCGAAGCACAGAGTAATTTAAGTGTTCTGCTCGATCGCGTAGCAGACAGCAAAGATATTATTATAGTCAAACGTGACGGCACCGATAAAAACGTCGCTCTCATTGCTGAAACAGACCTCAGCAGCCTCCTAGAAACTGTCTATCTACTGAGATCTCCAGCCAACGCAACTAGATTGCATCGGGCGATCGATCGAGCCAAACAAAGAGATCTTCAAGGCTACAACCATTCAGAGCCAGAGAACCCATCGGAATCGATCTCCGCGTTATGTGAGGAGTTGGGAATTGTCCGCTAAGAAGAAAGATAAGAATCGCTCGGAAAATTCTCAGCCAGAAATAATCATCATTCAAAGGCGAATTATTTTTGATGAAGACTTCAGGGAAGATTTGCAATGGTGGTATAGACAAGATGTTCAAAAAGCTAACAAAATTCTCGACCTAATAGAATCTGTCTGCATAGATCCATTTTCAGGAATTGGTAAACCAGAACCACTAAAATTCATGGAAGCAAATACATGGTCGCGAAGAATAGATTTAGAGCATCGATTAATTTATCGAGTTCAAAATGAATCTATTCAATTCTTACAAGCCCGCTATCACTATGAAAATTAAAGATAATTTTAGTGTTTGAGGATCGATCGCTATGGAGAAGCATCTTTGTATACTGTCGGAACGATCGATCAATTTTATGCTAAAAATAGTTTTGAGGGAAGATTGAAACGATCGCCTAATTTCTCAGCCTGAGTAAGATCGATCGATAGTTTACCATCGATAACTTCCAATGCTCGATCGCTAGAGCCAAATATACCAACTAAATCCGCTGGCTGAACGTCGTTTGCATCCATTAAATGCAGTAATCGGCTGTGCGGAGTCGAGCGATTTTGAGATGGATAATGTTCTGATTCAAACTTTTCAACTAAGATCACAAACAGATCGATTAGCTGTTCTTCTTCACTGCTAACTGTCTCCTTATTCATTGATGCTTCGATGATTCCCAGTACCCGATCGTATTCTGCTTGCGATCGAATTGGCTGTGGTAATACATCAGCTAAGAGATTAGCATAGGCTTCTCGATTAAAAGTAAGGGTCATTCTTCCAGTTATCCTTATCGTATTCGGCGTGAGTGAGAAAGTGTTTAAAGTAGACGAGCTGCCTAGAGTAGTTAATAGAAACAATCAATCGATAGCGATTGCCTTTAATATTAAATACCGTAAAGTTTCCTACCGCTTCGGCAGAAGCATATGTTTGTTGAACTTCTGTTAGGTTTTGCCAGGTTACAACTTTAACGATTTCATTCCAATCTTCTATTTGGGTGGCAATGTCGGAAAATTTAGCAGCAGCTTCCCGCAACCGACTAATTGCAATGAGGTGCATATTATCTGCGGAATTATGTCGTAGTAAATATTTTAACGCTAAATCGCACCTATGAGCGCACCATTGAGAAGCATCTTTATACCCTGTCGAAATTATCGATCAATTACCTATTTCGAGAAACCCGACAATTTCAGTGTTTGAGGTTCGATCGATCGGTATTGGGGAGTATTTTTATATTCTGTTGGAATGATCGATCGAGTCTCTTGGGTTTGGTCGATTGTCGTTAATTCGTTGGCGTAGCCTCCGCTTTGCGGAATCGATCTTTGGTGCTATGGTTTTGGGACCGATCGATGGATTATCGATCGATTACCATAGTCTTTCTACTGGGTAAGGCTCAAACGATCCATCAGCACTGATTAGTATTAACTCGCGCTCGATCGCTTGAGAAATGATGAGTCGATCGAATGGATCGCGATGATGTAGCGGTAATTTTAAATATCTATCTAGATCCAACCGCTCGATTGGCAGAATTTCAATTTTGAGTTGGGCTAAAAGTTGATAAATATCCTCAATTGAATGCTCAATTTTTAACTTGCCAATATTTAGCTTAATTGCGATCTCCCAAATACTGACTACACTAAAATTAAGTTGACTAGCATCCTCAGATATGATGGATCTTACTCGTTGGCTCAACTGTGGATCGCCTTGAATCAACCACAAAAATATGTGTGTATCCAGTAAAAAACGACCCATTACATATATTCCTGTAAATCATCTAAAGGCGCATTAAAATCATCAGACATCCACACATCCCCCTTCCAGATGCCGAAAGCATCTTTTCGATCAATTGCAGGTGTTTGCACCGACTGATTATGCTTTGCAACTAAACCCTCAATATATTGCAAGGCTTCCTGTTGCACCGATTCTGGTAGTCGCTGAATTTGTTCGAGAAGTGCTTGCTCCATACGATTATCAAGGGCAATGAAGATGTATCCCTATTTTAGCTCAAGTCTGTGAGAGCGCACTCATAAGTATCAAAGTGAGATTTCTCCCTGTAGTGAGATTTCTCCATGTAGGTTGGGTTGAAGCCCGCAAAACCCAACAATGCTAGTGTTTGAGATTCGATCGATTGGTATTAAGGAGCATTTTTATATCCTGTCGGAATGATCGATCGATTACCTATTTCGAGAAACCCGACAATTTCAGTGTTTGAGGTTCGATCGATCGGCATTGAGGAGCATCGATTACAATTGAGGAAATATGCCATTGCAGTGCGTACTTCAAAAAAACATGACAGAACTTCTTCAGCAAGCGATCGCTCAAATTCAACAACTCCCACCCGATCTGCAAGATGCGATCGCGTCTCGCTTCCTGGCGGAGTCAAAAGAAGAGCAACAATGGGAAACTAGTTTTGCTACCACGACAGACGACCAGTGGGATCGAATGGCTGCAATGGTACGTCAAGAAATTACAAAGGGAGAAAATGTTCCACTTGATGAAGTTTTCCCATCGCAAAAATGAAATCAAGTGTCACCAAAACATTTCGTAAGCGTCTGAACGCTCTACCCGTATCTGTTCAAGAGCAAGCTGCAAAAGCCTACGCACTCTGGCAAGAAGATCCCTACTATCCCAGCCTTCAGTTTAAACGAGTCAGCCAGCGACAACCGATTTACTCTGTTCGTGTCAGCCTTAACTACCGTGCTCTCGGCTTATTGGAATCTGACCATATTTACTGGTATTGGATTGGTCCACATGATGAGTACGATGAATTACTTAATCGGATGTAGAGGACTCGTTGGCAAAGCCTACCGTTAGGTAATCGCCATTGAGGAGCATCTTCATACCCTATCGAAATTATCGTTCGCGGAGCGTGCCAAGGGCAATCGATTACCTAGTTCGAGAAACCCGACAATTTCAGTGTTTGAGGTTCGATCGATCGCTGTCGAAATTATTGATTACCTCCGGTAGGCTACGCCAACGATTACCTACTTCTAGAAAGCCAACTATTTCAGTATTTGGGGTTCGTTCGCGTAGCGTACCGTAGGTAATCGTTGGCGAAGCCTACCGGAGGTAATCAGTCTTGAGGAGCATTTTTATATCCTGTTGGAATGATCGATCGCGGCTAGATCTTTCGGTTTTGCCTACAGTCCTAAAACATACCTAACTGATGCCTCGACTTCTCGCATTTTATTGGGAGAAAGCATTCCTACGGGGCTTTCGGGGAAGCGATTTGGATCTAACGAGCGCACCTGAAAACATAAAACACCGTTTCCATTTCTAATCCACTTTCTGCTGTAGAAACACGCACATTTGTTACAAAGTCACGCTTGATATTTGCGCCTTTAGTGCCTGGAATTACCGTAATTACCATTTGTTTGCGATTGATTTCATCAACAGACAAAATCAAGACAGGTCTTGCTCCAGATTGCTCTTTTCCCTGCGTTGGATTGAGATTAACGAAATATATCTGACCTCGTTCCAAACTCATCCTTTTAAGCCATCCATTGATGTACCTGCAAACTCTAACTCGATCG
>JANNDL010000165.1:0-6124 GCA_031387665.1 Chamaesiphon sp. OTE_75_metabat_95
TTTTTTGTTATATTTGAGTTCGGATGATTAATAAAAATTATAATTGATTATAATTGCATCCTAATTGCTGATAGATTAAATTGAATTGATAAATGATCGATCTAATTTAATGCCATTTATCGACTTTTTCAGCAAGCCCTAGTATAGGCATTGTCGAGATATCGACTGATACAGCGATCTGGATCGATCGATAGTACTCCTGTTTTATTACCATCTTGGACGAAATTAAAAATCTCGGCTAGTGAATATTCTGCGAGACAACCAGTGAGGGACATGAGGGGATGTGGGTATGGGGCGCGGGGCGTGGGAGATAGTGGGAGATAGTGGATAGTCTCTGAGGGTTTGCATTACTTACTAAACCACTAACAACTAAACCACTAAACCACTAGACAGCCACTTCAGCTTTTGCAGTAATTTCCATATAGTGCTGCACTAGAGCAACCAGGGACATGGCAACTGATTCACCGTCATTGGCATCTACTAGGACGATGGGTGGCTGTTGAGTGATCTCTTGATACCCTAGAGCTAGGGCGATATCTTCGCTGCTCCAGGCACCTTCACAGTCGCTGTGAGTTAGTCCAATAATCATCGGGATTTGGGCTTGGCGATTCATGAAGTTCATGATCCGGCGAGCATGGTGGAACTCACTGGGGCGATGTGCCGCAATCAGCAAAACATAGGCATGAGCGCGTTCGATCAAGATTTCCCACATAAAGTCAAATCTGGTTTGACCTGGGGTGCCATAGATGTGTAGAGCCATCTCATCGCCAAATTGCAGTGTCCCAAAGTCCATTGAGACAGTGGTATTTTGCTTGAGATCGGCAACCTCATCAGTTGCTTTGCGGTCAGTATCGACAACTTCGATTTCACTCACAGACCGAATGAAGGTGGTTTTACCTGCACCTACAGTCCCTGTGACCACTAAATTCATAATTTCCATAACTACCCCTTTTTCTTCAGAAAGCCCATTAAATTAGTCAAAAACGAAGCAGATACGGGGACAGCAGCATTGCCACCATCGACGCAGACTGGTTTTGGTGCGTCCATCATTTTATTGACGGGTGGTTGCGCTGGCTCGACGGAGACTTCATGTAACAGCCCAATCACGCTCAACCGAAAGCCAATTTGCTGGACTCTATCGACATCTAGTCCCAGATTTAAAGCCATTTTAGCAATCGAAATTTCCCCCAGAGCTAGTTTCCAGACATTCAATTCTGGGGTGTCTAGTCTGAGTCCACCGAGATTGGTCGAAAATCTTTGCAACCCAGAGTTAGGATCGGGTAATTTAGGAGCTAAGGCATCCCAATTCTTGAGCATTCTCAATCCCAGCAAGGCAACCTCTTGAGCTGTCATGCTCAATCCGGTCATTTCGGCATAAGCCAATGGGACTTGGGGATTGAAGCTAAACTGACCGCGATGGATTTCAAACAGTTTGCAGGCAGTGGCGATTACTTGAGAATTGAAGAGTAAACTTAGTTGCTCAGTATTAACTGCATTGCGAGATTTGAGATAAGTACCCAGTGGTTGGGTGAGTAAACTTACCTGTGTCTCCAGCAACGCCACCTGCTCTGGGGAGAGCCATTTGCGTTGTGCCATCAGTTTGAGCAAACCACGATTGCCCAAGCCTGCACCATTAGCGACAGCCATGATCCGACCGTTTTGGAATGAGATGTAGTGGGGGTCTTTGATAAACTGGGCTGCACCGATGTCAGGTTCGATCGATAATACACCCGTCTTGTTTCCATCCTGCACGAAATGAAAAATTTCGGCTAATGAATATTCTGATAAATGGCCAGCTAGCGACATTTATAGCTCCAACATATTTGATAATGAATAAAAATTTATATCTAAGTAGACATAACCTATTTGAATTAATGCGTAGATCTCTACCCCACCCCAGCCTTTCTCTTTAGAAGAGGAAGAACAGCAATTCCAAATTCGGAAATTCTGGAGATGTGCGACATTGGCTAGCCCTCACCCCGCCAGATCCTTCGGCTCTGGCTCCCCTCTCCCAAGCTTGGGAGAGGGGTTGGGGGTGAGGGCAAAATCTATGCTTCAGACTCTAATTCGAGTGATGGCAATCTTAAACCTAGTTCAATGCAGCTTTGATTTCGTTGACAGTCCGTTTGACATCGAGCATCAATAGACCTTGTTTAGCGGCATGGCTAGCCAAAACTAGCAGTACAGCGTCGTCGCCACAGCCCATCAAAATCCCGTAACCATCGGAACCTTCTACCATGATTTTTTCGACGGTACCGCGTGCCAGTTCTTTACCAATCCGCTCACCGAGGGAGAGCATTGCCGCAGACATTGCCGAAGTACGTTCTTCGTCCATAGTTCCAGGTAGGCTGGAAGCTAGTGGCAATCCATCTGGCGAGACTAGTGCTGCACCTTGAACATCGGAAGTGCCCGATACAAAATTCTGTAAAATTCCACCGATTGTACTTACGCCCATGATTTTCCTTAGTTTATGATTGAGTTGATTTGTGAGATTGGGCTAGTCAAATTAGACTAGTTAAATTAGAACAGTTAGCGTTAAAAATTATTCAACGGTGGTAAATTCAAATACATCGTGAGTACCACCACGGAGTACTGATTCTGTCTGGACTCCACGAAGTTTTTTGCCAGTAACTTCAGACAACGCGCCCCAAACTGCACCCATTGTGAAGGTACATTTGCGCGGAGAACCATCAGGCTCACCAGCAGAACAGACAGTTTCGGAACAGTAAACTTTGATCACGTCGCCTTCTTGAACGATTTTGTCAACCGCAGTCAGGTGAGTACCATTGGCACCAACAGCTTCGTTTAACTTAGCGGCGATTACTGATAGATCTTGGGTAGCACCGGACAAGCCTAAACTTTTGACTAGTTCTTTGCCGCGAATGCGTCCAGCGGAAATCAAGGCAATTGCGGTCGCTTTTTCGCCCAGAGCTTCTTCCATCCCAGTAATCACTGATTTGAAGCAAATGATGCTGCTAAATTGACCTAAAGTTGGACGACTAGAAAGTGCGTTAGACATAATTAATAATTCTGATTAGTTGATAGATGGGAACTTGAACCTACTAGATATCCGGCTGTAAACATGCAGCAGTGCCAAGCATTTACCTGCGACAATCGGATAGATTTTAATGCTTCATACCTATGATTCCCTACAAGTAAGCGTTACTAACAACCATTCCAGTTATTCAATTACGCTAAATTCAAATACGTCGTGAGTACCGCCGCGCAGTACAGATTCAGTATGAACACCCCGCAATTTTTTGCCAGTGATCTCGCTCAACGCGCCCCAAATCGCGCCCATCGTGAAAGTACTAATCCGAGCTGAACCATCAGGCTCATTAGCAGAACAAACAGTCTCAGCGCAATAAACGCGGATCGCGTTGTCAGTTTGGATGATTTTATCCACAGCAGTTAGGCGAGTACCCGCACTCCCAACAGCTTGATTTAAGCCGATCGCAATAGCATCAAAATCCAGACTAGAATTGGATAATCCCAGGCTTTTGACCAAGTTTTTGCCACGGGTGCGTCCAGCCGTAATCATAGAGATCGCCGTCGCTTTTTCGCCCAGAGCTTCTTCCATGCCAGTGATCACTGACTTGAAGCACACAATACTGATAAACTCGCCCAAATTGGGACGGTTGGCGACCGAATTTTGCATATTCATAATTTTGGTGATAAGGTTTCAGATTGTCACTTTGTTATTGTGCCCAAGCCTAGAACACTTACTACCACAGGCGTTTAAGATTAACTTATCTCTATGTAAACCATAGGTACTTCACCGGAGACAATCTTGCCAGTGAATTGAGATTTCCTAATCCTGATTCCTCAGTTAATATAGAATTGTAAAGTTATCTCGTTTCAGGTATAGATGGAATTCCTATCACTAGAGACAATCCAGGAACTGGCTAATCAATACGGATATCTCGCTGTCTTTGTAGGCATTCTGTTAGAAAATTTGGGGATTCCTTTACCTGGTGAAACTATCACGATCGTGGGTGGTTTTTTGGCTGGGAGTGGTGAACTAAACTATTGGCTCGTGCTGGGATCTGCCGCACTGGGAGCTTTTATTGGCGGGATTGGTGGTTATTTTGTCGGTAAGTACGGTGGCTGGCAGTTGCTGCTCGCTGGCTCCAAGCTGTTTCGGATTCAAGAAGTGCAGTTGGAAGAAACGAAAACGCGGTTTAGTGAAAATGCGGTTAAAGCAGTATTCTTTGGTCGTTTTATCCCGCTGATTCGGATTATTTCGAGTCCGATGGCTGGGGTGGTTGAGATGCCATTTGGCAAATTCTTGGCTGTCAATCTAGCTGGGGCGTTGACTTGGGCAGGGGTGATTACCACTCTGGCATTCTTCGTGGGGCGGATCGTATCACTCGAACAGTTGCTAGAGTGGGCGAGTAAGTTTGCGGTGTTGGCGTTATTGATTGCGATCGGATTTATTGTAGTACCAATCTGGCTGGAGACTCGCGGTGCCAAGGCTGGTGAAGGTGAGTAAGTATTTGGATTGTTAAGTATTTGAACCCGCGATTACCGAGCGTAGACTACGCCAACGATCGAGGGCACAATGAAAGTACATCTATTTCTTTCAAACTCCAGATGACTATCAAAACCAATCAGCTCCTTGCTCTCAAACCCCTCGCCGTCCCCAATCGGCTATTACTAGGGCCAGGGCCTTGTAATGCCCATCCGACGGTACTGCAAGCCATGAGTACGACTCCATTGGGACATCTCGATCCCGCATTTTTGCAGATTATGGATGAGATTCAGTCTCTATTGCGCTATGTCTGGCAAACCGACAACCCCCATACGATTGCCGTCAGCGGTACAGGTACGGCAGCAATGGAAGCGACAATTGCCAACAGTGTCGAGCCTGGAGATGTGATGTTGATTGGAGTGGCTGGCTATTTTGGCAATAGACTCGTCGATATGGCAGGACGCTATGGTGCAGATGTTCGATCGATCTCCAAGCCTTGGGGTCAGAATTTCACTCTCGCCGAACTCCGCACGGCAATGGAAACTCACCGTCCCAAAATTCTGGGACTAGTTCACGCCGAAACATCGACAGGTTGCCGTCAACCCCTGGAAGGTGTGGGTGAATTGTGTCGGGAGTATGACTGTTTGCTCCTGCTCGACACCGTAACCAGCCTGGGCGGGGTGCCAATTCATCTAGATACCTGGGGTGTAGATTTAGCTTACAGTTGCTCTCAGAAGGGCTTGGGCTGCGCTCCTGGTGCATCGCCATTTACGATGAGTCCACGGGCGATGGAAAAGCTAGTGGCGAGAAAGAGTAAAGTACCGAATTGGTACCTGGATATGCTGCTACTAGGCAAATATTGGGGTGTCGATCGAATGTACCATCACACCGCACCAATTAATCTCTACTATGGCTTGCGGGAAGCTCTGCGACTGGTATCCGAAGAAGGCATCGACAAGAGCTGGAGTCGCCATCAAACGAACGTCGAGTATCTCTGGTCTGGGGCCAAGGTGATGTTCTGATTGCCGACACTGCCGCCGTTGGTCAATGTCGCGTTTCTCACACCGTAGCCCTTGTACGTGGTCGGGCGCGTCGGACTGGCGGGATCGGTCTCCCATTGCAGCGCGTGGAGCGTCCCGACAGCGTTGTTTGAACCCGTCCACTGGGCATTCAAACTGTACGCGCCGCTTTGACCACTCCCAGAACCCGCGACGTTCTTGGAATTCGCGCCCGCGAAGACCGTTGGCGCTCCCGGTGCGGCGAACACGACTTCGCTGAGGTGATTGGCGGGGTTAGGATAACCAGCCCCGCCAAACAGCGTGCCGGTCACGGTTTTTGTGCCATTCAGCGCAGCGCCGCCCGCAAAGCTCAGCAGCGCCAATGTCGGATTGGCTCGAGTCAGCCCGCTGAACAGGTGAACTTGCGTGCCAACGCTGATATTCAGGTTGTAGGGTTTCGTAACCTCGGTGAAGGTGAACGCACCGTTCGCGTCCGTCGTTGCTGGCTTGCTGCCAAGCGCGACACTGACCCCTTCCAAAGGCAAGCCAGCGGCGTTGACGACGCGTCCGGTCACAGTGATCGTGGTCGGGGCTTCCACCGTGACCTCGAGCGCGGCTGAACTGGTCAGGGTTTCCGTGCCGACGGTGGCGACGA